>NZ_JAAQWS010000030.1:0-55881 GCF_012985645.1 Pseudomonas sp. WS 5410
AGGCGCCCCGTTAAACCACGCTGGCCGTCATCCGATATTGATTTGGGGGGTAACCCGGCAGGACGCCGGGTTAGCCGCGCTGGGCCATGGATGGCCCATCGCGGCGGCCCCCCAAATCAATGTCGGATGACGGGCACACCGAGCCTGGGCGAGGTGCCGAGTGGTGGGGCAAGAGCCCTTTGCTTACTTTGGGGCTTTCCAAAGTGAGCCGCCGTAAGGGCGGAACCCTAAGTGGCCATGACCGCAGCAACGGATATGTACACAAACCCAGAAGAGAGCTGTGTAGCGACCTACGCCCATCGCGAACAAGCCCTCTCCCACATTAGGTTGCTGACGACGCCCGACAATCAGCCCTGCGGAATGAAGCTTTTATGACAAAAGTTCGGTAGTCCCCCCGTCCCTCCGTCTTGCCTATGTAACGCGCTCAAGCACGCGAAACAGGCCAGGAGTGGGGCGGATGGGAACTATGGAACGCTACTCGAAAGTAGGCATGCAGGAACTCGATCAGCGCCTGTCGAAGATCGTCGAAGCCGCCCGCAAGAAGCCGGTGTCGGTCTATCGCTATGGCGCGCCCTGGGTCTGGATCGTGTCCCAGGAGGACTGGCAAGGCGCTTTGAAAGAGGTGTCCAGCTATATACCTGCCGGTCACTCCCTGGTGTTGCTGCGCCCGCAGATCGACGAGGTGCTGGAGCAGCACCACGACTTGTTGCAGGCCCTGAATGCCGAGCCTGGCATGCTTATCGCCCCGCGCACGGTGCTGCAGATTCTGCTGCTGCAACTGCTCTATTCGGTGCCCAGCGAACAGCAACTGCACGAGCAACTCAACTACAACCTGCTGTTCCGCTGGTTCGTCGGCCTCGACCTGACCCAGCGGGTGTGGGGCATCCACGTTCTGCAGCGCGATATTGCCACGCTCCTGGGCAACCCACGGGCGGTGCAGTTGATCCAGAAAATCATCGGTGAAGTGTTCTGTGGCGCCTTGCTGCACATGCCGGAGTTCTCCTTGAACTTCGCGCTGCTGCATACCTGGCTGGCACGGCATGCCAATACCTCGACATCCAGCAATTGAGTCGGCCGAACGTGGTGCCAACAACCGTGAAGGCCAGCCATTCGAGTAATCCAGGGGGCGGTGTGACGCATCTGTTCAAATCAACGCTGGCGCTGTGCTGGCTGACACTGGCGCTGCCGGTGTCAGCCGATGAGCCAGGTGGCGCGTCCGAGGCCGCTGTGCGGCGGGTGGACGTCAATGAGTACTTTGTGCGCGGCAATACGGTGCTCGACGCTCGGGCGATCGAAGAGGCGGTGTACCCGTTCCTGGGCCCGCAAAAGACCTTGAGCGATATCGAAGGCGCCCGCGATGCCTTGCAGAAGATCTACCAGGCGCGCGGTTATCAGTCGGTGTTTGTCGAATTGCCCGAGCAGAAGGTCGATGACGGCATCGTCTACCTGCAAGTCAGCGAGACCAAGGTCGGCCGAGTGCGGGTGGTGGGGGCCAAGCACTATTCGCCGGTAGAGATCCGCGAAGAAGTTTCGGCGCTGAAGGAGGGGGCGGTACCGGATTTTGCCACGGTGCAGACCCAGCTCGCCGGCCTCAATCGCGGGGCAGGGCGCCAGGTCACGCCGCTGGTGCGCGAGGGCCAGCGCCCCGGCACCATGGATGTGGACCTGCAAGTGGAGGACCAGAACCCCTGGCACGCCAGCCTCGGCCTGAACAACGACTACAGTGCCGACACCGAGAAGCTGCGCAGTGTCGCGACCCTGGGCTACGACAACCTCTGGCAACTGGGCCACAGCGTGTCCTTGACCTTCTTTACTGCGCCCCAGGACAGCGAAAACGCCAAGGTCTGGTCCGGCGCCTACAGCGCGCCGCTCAACGAGCGCTGGACTGTGCAGTTCTCCGGTTATCAGTCCGACAGCAATATCGCCACCATCGGCGGCAGCAACGTGCTGGGCAAGGGTCACTCCTATGGCGTCTCGGCGATCTACAACCTGCCGGCCAGTGGTGTATGGGCCAACTCGTTATCGGTGGGGGTGGACTTCAAGGACTTCGAGGAGCAGATGCAGTTCGGCGCCAGCCGCGACCAGATCCCGCTCAAGTACGCGCCGCTGACCTTCGGCTACAACGGCTACCGCTACACCGAGCAGGCGCAACTGGGCCTGGGCCTGAACCTGGTGGTCGGCACCCGTGCGTTTTTTGGCTACGGCAGCGACGCCGAAGAATTCCAGTACAAACGCGACCAGGCCAGCCCCAGCTTTGCCGTGCTCAAGGGCGACCTGAATTACACCTACACCTTCACCGGCGACTGGCAGTCGGCGACCAAGACCGCGTTCCAACTGGCGTCTGGCCCGCTGGTCTCCAACGAGCAGTATTCGGCCGGTGGCGCCACGTCGATCCGTGGCTACCTGGCCGCTGAACGCACCGGGGATGATGGCTACTTGCTCTCCCAGGAATTGCGAACGCCATCCCTGGCCAAGTTCCTCGGCAGCTATGTGCAGGAGTGGCGCTTCTACGCGTTTGCCGAAGGCGCGCGCCTGCGCCTGCATGACCCGCTGCCCGAGCAGGAAGACGAATACAGCCTGGCCAGCGTCGGCCTCGGCACCCGTGCCAGTTTGAGCAAGTGGTTGTCCGGCAGCCTGGATTGGGGCTACCCGCTGCTCGATGGACCGAACACCCAGAAACAGGACTCGCGACTGCACTTCAGTGTGCAGGCGACTTTCTGACCCTTTTTTCCGGAGAACCCTTCACATGCAACGCCTATTTCTGAGCCTGTTGATCTGCCTGGGCTTCGTGCTCCCGGCCACCGCCCAAGCCTGGTGGCAGGACGACTGGCACTACCGTAAACAGATCTCGCTGGACACCACCCCCCAAGGCGCCGCGATCAATCAGGCGCTGGGCCGTACTGCCTTGCTGGTGCGCTTGCACACCGGCAACTTCACCTTCGACGGGGTCAAGGAAGACGGCGCCGACCTGCGCTTTGTCAGCGCCGACGACAAGACTGTGTTCAATCACCAGATCGAGAGCTTCGACCCGCTGATGGGCATGGCGTTGATCTGGGTCGATGTGCCCAAGATCGAAGGCGGCCAGCGTCAGGACCTGTGGATGTACTACGGCAACGACAAGGCCCCGGCGACCGGCAACGGCCAACTGACGTTCGATCCGAGCTACACCGCGCTCTACCATTTCGAGGGCGCCAACGGCACGCCGGCCCGTGACACCACGGCCTATGGCAACACTGCGCTGAACGCCACCGGTGCGAGCATCGACGGCGTGATCGGGCGGGCCTTGCAGTTCAGCGGCCAGCCGTTGCTGTTGCCGGCCAGTCCGTCGTTGCAACACACTGCCAGCGGCGCCTTTACTTTCAGTGCCTGGCTGCGCCTGGACCAGGCCGCCGGTGAGCAAGTGGTGCTGGCCCGCCGTGAAGGCAGCAGCAGCCTGGTGCTGGGCCTGAACCAGGGCATGCCGTTTGTCGAGATCGACGGCCAGCGTGCGGTATCGACCCAGCCGCTGAACCCCGGCCAATGGCAACACCTGGCCTTTACGGCCGCTGGCAACGCTGTGACCCTGTATGTCAACGGCCGCGAAACCGCGACCCTGGCGCTGGCGATGCCGGCGTTCAATTCCCAGCTGGCCATTGGCGCCGACCTGCCGGAGTCCACCGGCGGCCTGCTGCCCTTTGCCGGGGCGATGGATGAGCTGCGCCTGTCCAAAGTCGCACGCCCGGCGGGGGCGTTGTTGGCCGATGCCAGCGCCCAGGGTTCTGAGTCGAAACTGCTGGCCTATGGCGTGGATGAAGAACAGTCGGGCTTTGGTTTCGGCAGCCTGGGCTTTTTGCTCAAGGCCGTGCCTATCGACGCCTGGGTGATCATCCTGGTGCTGGTGGCGATGATGGTCCAGTCGTGGGTCATCATGTTCCGCAAGAACCGCATGGTCAGCCGCGTCAGCAGTGCCAACGAGATCTTCCGCGAGCATTTCGCGCAGATCGGCACCCGCCTGGAGATGTACTACGACGACCAGATCCTGGCCGAGCGCCTCGGCCACTCGTCGTTATGGCGCCTGTACCGCGTCGCCGTCCAGGAAATCCGCACCCGCCGCGCCCAGGGCGCCGACACCAGCTCGGTCTCGGCAGCCACCATCGAAGCCATCCGCTGCTCCATGGACGGCGTGCGCACCCGGGAAAACCAGCAGCTCAGCGCCAAGCTCTCGACCCTGTCCAACGCCATTGCCGGCGGCCCGTATATCGGCCTGCTCGGTACGGTGCTGGGGATCATGGTGGTGTTCCTCGGCACGGCCATGGCCGGCGACGTGAACATCAATGCGATCGCCCCGGGCATGGCTGCTGCGTTGCTGGCCACCGCCATGGGCCTGTTTGTCGCGATCCCCGCACTGTTTGGCTACAACCGCCTGATCACCCGCAACAAGGAGGTCAGTGCCGACATGCGGGTGTTCGTCGATGAGTTCATCACCCGCCTGGCCGAGATGCACGGCGAGAGCCAGTCCAGCGAAGCCGCGCATCGGCGCGCCCAGCCAGCCCACGTACCGGCCTGAGGAGAATCAGCATGGCTTCTGTGAATGCCTCCCACGACGATGACGAAGACGCCGCCGTCGACAGCATCAACATCACGCCCCTGGTGGACGTGCTGATGGTGGTGCTGGTGATGTTTATCCTCACCGCCACGGCCCAGGTCTCGGGGATCCAGATCCACTTGCCCAAGGCCAGTGCCTCGGTGTCGTTGTCCGAGGCCAAGACCAAGGCGATTTCGGTGAATGACGGCGGCCAGGTATTCCTCGACGCCTACCCGGTAACCCTGGGGGAACTGGAAGAACGCCTGCGCATCGAGAAAGCCCTGAACCCGGAGTTTCCGGTGATTGTGCGCGGCGATGCCACGGTGCAGTACCAGAAGGTCATCGAGGTGCTTGATTTGCTGCGCCGCCTGGAGCTGTCCCAGGTCGGCCTGGTCACTGGCAAACCATCATGACCGCACAGATGCCGATCCCACCCACGCCCGTGAAGAAGTCGCCGCTGCGCCCGCTGAAGTGGGGCGCCGGCCTGCTGGTGGGCGCCGTGGCCGCGTGGTTCCTGTGGCAGTGGGCCAATGACATGAGCGGCGTGCGCCGCGAAGCGCCCAAGGTGCCGATGATTATCCCGTTGCCGCCACCACCGCCGCCGCCCCCGGAACCGCCCAAGGAGCCCGAGCCCCAGGTCGAGGAAAAGATCCCCGAGCCTGAGCCCACGCCTGCGCCGGAGGAGGTCAAGCCGGAGCAAGAGGCACCCCCGAGTCCCGCCGACGACCTGGCCAACCCGATGCAGATGGACGGTGATGCCCAGGCCGGTAACGACGCTTTCAACGTGGGGGCCGGCAAGGGCGGCGGCATGGCCGGGTCCGGTGGGGGCGGCCTGGGCACGGGCACGTTCAAGCAGTACCTGGCCGGGGTGTTCCAGCGCTTGCTGCGCGAAGACCCGGAGTTGCGCAAGAAGGCCTATGCGGTGCAGGCCGACCTGTGGTTGAGCGGCGATGGCGAGGTCACGCGTGTAGAGCTGGCCCAGTCCAGCGGCGATGCCGACACCGACACCCAGGTACTGGCGGCACTGCGGGCCACGCCCCGTTTGAAAGAGCGCACACCGGCCTCCCTGACGTTGCCGGTGCGCCTGTCCCTCAAGGGCCGACGCCCGGAGTGAGCCAACCTTTTTTGCAGTTTTCTACAGGAGTTGTGTGCAGATGATTTCCCACGTGAATCGAGTGACCCTGGCGGTCGGCATGGTCATCGCGACCCTGGTTGGCCAGGCAACGGCCGCCCCGGCCGGGCCTTCGGAAAACGCCACGATCAACCTGATCCGCCTGCTGGTGCAGCAAGGTGTGCTCAAGCAGGAACAGGCCGAAGGGCTGATCGCCCAGGCCGAGAAAGAGGCGGTGCAGGCGCGCCAGACCGCAGTGGCCACCACCGGGCCTGCGGCGGCCCCTGGGGATGTGCGGGTGCAGTACGTGCCGGCCGCCGTGCGTGATCAGATCCGCGACCAGGTCAAGGCCGAAGTCATGGCCACTGCCAAGCAGGAAAACTGGGCCCAGCCCAACACCTTCCCGGATTGGGTCTCGCGTATCAGCTTCGATGGCGACATCCGTCTGCGTGACGAGTCGCGGTTCTTCTCTGGCAACAACAGCAACGAAATCGTCGATTACGCCAAGCTCAACGAGAACGGCCCCTACGACGTCAACAAAGACACCAACACCCGCCTGCCGCCATTGCTCAACACCCGTGAAGACCGCGAGAACCTGTTCCGCCTGCGTGCACGCCTGGGGATGAAGGCGATCATTTCGCCGGAATGGACCGCAGGCATCCGCATCGGCACCGGCTCCGACAACAACCCGGTGTCCACTACCCAGACCCTGGGCGGCGGCTTTGGCAAGAAAGATATCTGGCTCGACCAGGGCTACCTGACCTGGAAGGCCACTCAGGACCTGACCCTGACGGGCGGGCGGATCGCCAACCCGTTCTATTCCACCGACATGATGTACTCCAGCGACCTCAACTTCGACGGCGTGGCGGCGATCTTCAACCACAGCCTCAACAACGAATGGGGCCTGTTCGGCACGCTGGGCGCGTTCCCGGTGGAGTACACCTCCGACACCGCCAGCAGCAACGGTTTCGACAAGGAAGACAGCGACACCAAATGGCTGTTCGGCGGGCAGATCGGCGCCAACTGGAAGATCAACCGCAGCAACAGCCTCAAGGGCGCATTGGCCTATTACCGCTTCGACGACATCGAAGGCCAGCGCTCCAGCCCTTGCTCGCCATGGGCCGGCGCGCCGGGCTGCGACACCGACGGCTCGCGCGTGGCCTTTATGCAAAAGGGCAACAGCGTGTTCCTGCTGCGCAATATCAACGCCAACCCGGCGACCCCGGGCCTGACCCCGCAACCGCAATACGTGGGCCTGGCCTCCAAGTTCGATGTGCTGGACCTGAACCTGGTGTGGGACAGCGAACTGCCTCAAGACTTCAAGCTGCGCAGCCAGGCCAACTTCATTCACAACCTGGCCTACGACAAGGGCGAGATGCTCAAGCGCAGCGAAGGCGAGATCGTCAACAACATCAACAGCAAGGGCCAGTTTGAAAGTGGCGGCAATGCGCTGATGGTGCAGTTCACCCTCGGCAGCGCCCTGGAGATGAAAAAGGCCGGCGACTGGAACCTGTTGGCTGGCTACAAGTACATCCAGCCGGATGCCTTGCCGGACGGCTTCAACGACTCGTCCTTCCACCTCGGCGGCACCAATGCCAAGGGCTACTTCATTGGCGGCAACTACGGCATCGACAAGAACATCTACGCCAGCGCCCGTTGGCTGAGCGCCTCAGAGGTGTATGGCGCGCCGTTTGAAGTCGATGTGATGCAACTGGAACTGAATACGCGCTTCTGACGCGCCGGGAGATACCCATGAACATGCGAATTTGCGGACTGGTCCTGGCCCTGGTCGCCACCGGCGCCTCGGCCGAAGGCATGGAGGAGCGCCTGCGCACCCAGTTGCGCAGCACCACCGCGCAGCTGCAGGCACTGCAAAGCGAACAGGCCCAGGCCGCCGCTGCACGGATTGCCGCTGAAAACCAGGCCAAGCAGGCCCAGGTGCAGATCAAGCAGTTGAGCCTGGAGCTGGACAAGGCCCGAGGCGTGGCCGAGCAACTGGCCGGCCAGCAGCAGAGCCTGCACAGCCAGGCCCAGGCGCAAGTGGCGGCGAGTGCCGAGCAGACCGGCAAGTTCAAAAAGGCTTATGACGACCTGCTGGTGCTGGCCCGTGGCAAAGAAACCGAGCGCGCGCGCCTGCAGGCGCAACTGGCTGAACGTGACACACAAGTGCAGCAATGTTCAGCCAAGAATCAACAGATGTATGGCGTGGCCCAAGCGTTGCTCGCAGCCTACGAAAAAATCGACGTGGCCGAGGTCATGAGCATTCGCCAACCGTTCGCCAGCGGCGCGCGGGTCAAGTTCGAAGAACTGGCCCAGGGTTTTGGCGATGGCCTGTACAACAGCCGTTTCGATGCGCCCCAGGCGGCGCTTAATCACTGATCAACCAAGGAAGAAGTTAACCATGAGCGAATTGATGAGCAGCGTGACCCCCCAGCGCCTGACCGAGTTGCTGCAAGAGGCCGGCTACCGGGTCAACCAGAGCGAGCAGAACGGCATCGTGCAACTGCTCAGCGCCAGCCAGGGCATCGGTTTTGCCGTGCGCTTCGGCAACCCGGCGGAGCAGGGCGCCTATGTGGATTTCACCTACAGTTGCGCGCTGCGGGTCCAGGGCGAGTTGCCCGCAGGCCTGGCCCCGGTCTGGAACACCTCGCGGCGCTTTGCCCGGCTGTCCGTGCAGGGGGAGTTCCTGCTGATGGAGATGGACGTGATGGTGGCTGGCGTCGGTGCCCTGTACCTGCGCAGCCAATTGGAGTTGTGGGATCGGCTGTTGCAGGAATTTATCGTCTACCTGCGTGAATACAGCCAGACCGCCGCGCACCTGCAAGCCCAGGGTGTACCTGAGGTTGAAACCCGCGAAGAGGCGCCAGCGCTGTGAAAAAACCAACCCTGGTGGTAGCTGCGCTGGCCCTGTTGGGGGTGGCGGTGGGCTTGGGCCTGCGCTCGGGCAGCGACCCGGTCGCGGCCCAGCAACCGGCCCCGGTGATCGGCGCAGAGGGCCCGGCGGTGGCACGCCTGGGCAATCAACAGGTGGCCGTGCCGGAACTGCAGGCATTGCTGGCCACCTTGCCGGCCGAATCGCGCGAGCAGTTGCGCGCCAATCGGGGTGCCCTGGAAACCTGGATCCGCTCGCGCCTGGCGCAAAAGGCCGTGCTCGAACAGGCCGATGCCCAGGGTTGGCGGCAACGCCCGGACGTCGAGCAACAGACCCGCGCCGCCACCGAGCAGATCGTGTTTCGCGACTACCTGCTGTCGGTCAGCCAGGTGCCGGCCGACTACCCCAGCGCCGCCGAGTTGCAGCAGGCCTATGACAGCGGTAAGGCCCAGTGGATGACACCGCCGTTGTACCGGGTCAGCCAGATCTTCCTCGCCGTGGACGACCCGCAAAATGCCGAGGCCGTGCGGCGCCAGGCCCAGGAACTGAGCCGCCGGGCCCAGGCGGCCCCGGCGGAGTTTGCCGGGCTGGCCAGCCAGTACTCCCAGGACGCCGGCAGCGCCGGGCGCGGCGGTGATTCGGGCCTGCAACCCTTGCAGCAACTGGTACCAGAGGTGCGCAACGTGGTCGCGCGGCTCAAGCCGGGTGCGGTATCGGATGCGGTGCACAGCGCGGCGGGGTTCCATGTGCTCAAGTTGACCGAGCACCAACCGGCGCGCACCGCCAGCCTCGACGAACTGCGCCCACGCCTGACCGAGGCCCTGCGCGCCCAGCGCCAGGAGCAGATCGCCAAGGCCTATCTGGAGGGCATGCTCAACACCGCGACCTTGAGCATCGACGGGGCGCAACTGAACAAAGTACTGGAATAAACAGGCTGTACGCATGGATGCACAGACCCAATAAGACAGGGAGTTCCCCCCCCATGGACTATCTAGAACCTGCAGCACCCCACGGCATGACGCCTTACCGCGCGCCCGGCGAACCCCGGGAAGCCTGGCTGGCCCTGGCTGCGGGCATCGACCCGGAGGTGGCGCGCTACTTCCTGATCAGCGCCCGCTGCGGCTGTTTCATGCAGGCGGCCCGCAGCCTGAACATCAAGGCCACATTGCTGCGCAAACGCCTGGCGTTACTGGAAGCACAGATGCGCCGTTCACTGTTCAGCTACCAGGGCAATGTCCTGGCGCTGAGCCGTGACGGCCTGCAGCTCCAGGCGCGGCTGGTGACCCTGGCCAATGAACGGCGGGTGCCGGTGCAGGAACAACCGTTGATTCGGCTGGCAGTGGCCGAGACCATCCTGCATGACATCCTCGGGCGCGACCTGATCTCCCTGCTGCGCCGCAATGCCAGTGTGCGCCTGGAGATTGTCTGTATCGACAGTCCGCAGGCCGTGCAGACAGTGGAAGCCGACGTGGTGCTGTGGCTGGCGGGCGTCGACTCGCCGCAGCCGGGACCGGGCTTTGCGACCCACCCACCGCAGGCACTGGCCTGCCTGGATTACCTGCCGCATATCGCCAAACGCTACTCACGCCTGGCCGCACGCCCGGACAGTGTGGATGACTTGGCGGACTACATGCTGGTGCAATGGCAGCCTGACGGCTTGGTCGAGGCATTGGCGCCGTGGAACCGAGTGGTGCAACAGCGCTTGGCGGGGGTGGTGCAGGTGCAGGCGTATCCGCTGATGCTGGAGATGATCCGCTGCAGCGCGTGCATTGGCTTGCTGCCGCGTTACATGAGTTGTTTCGACCGGGGCTTGATGGCGTTGCCGGGCTTGTTTGCCCAGGATATGCAGCGCCAGGTGTGGATGGCGGTCAATGCCGCGGCGGCGCATCCACAGGAGGTGCAGATGATTGTGGCAATGGTGGTCAACACCTTTGAGGAGCGGCGCGAGTGGTTTGGCTGACGCCGCTCAATGGCGCGAACAAAAAAAGGGCCAGCGCTAACAAGCGCGGCCCTTTTTACAAATGGGATATTCCAGCGATAGACAGACTTGGGCGCTCATAGTGTTATTGAGTCTTGTATTGCACCGTACCTTGTTGCGAGGCGCCTTCGAACTTCGCGACGCCGATAATTTTTTTACGCTGTTGCGTGTCCGCAGAATTGACCGCAAAAAACTTGAAAGAAATTTCTAATGAAGGTTCGGCTTCCAATGAAACAGAGATAACCTCCATCTTGTCCTCATCGTTGTTGTCAGCGTACCAGCTATTCTGATTCTACCCTGGGTTGTACCAGGCACCTACAAGGGTATCCCTGTTCATTTCGTATGTGCCCGGCTTGATGTGGTCCGGGAAAGTAAAGAAAATCCCCTCTTTCAAGATACCTTCAATCGGACCGCCGGCAATAATCGATGAACTATAAAGGTTAAGTGAAACAGACTCGGCGGTGTAGGCGCGGCCATCAATGTCCGCCGTTAAATGGCCGGTTGTATTGTGCGGTTGGGGGGTTGGCATTAGTGAATCCTCAGAGTTGATTTAAACCGTTCGTAGAGGCTTTACGGTTAATTAATAACTTGAGGAGTACCAGGGATCTACTGTCACTATTAACAGTAAATCGTTTCAGTGGTCTGGTGTCGTTCCGGGCGCGTGTATCCCGGGTCGGTCCCTAGGCGACTACAGGCTGAATGTGCAACCCACCCTCGACATCCTTGACCAACCCGCTGGCCAGCAACAACGGCAGCAGACGCTTGTGCAACTGCGGTTCGACAAACTCCTTTACCGTGTCCAACGCCAGCTCGCCGTGACCCGGCAGTTCCGCCTTGGTGTACGACAGCCAGGCTTTCTTCAGCATCTGCAACACATCGCTGCCAGCGGTCAGCGCAAAGCGGCGGTGGGTTACCTGGCCCTGGAAGTCGAAGCTGTGCTGATACTCGTAGCCTTTCTCGTCACCCGCGCTGGCCACGCAGCGCGTGCAGGTGCAAGGGCCATCACCAAAAGCCGCCTGCAGGTAGCTATTGAAGTCCACCACGGGTTTGAGCGACAGGCGCTTGTCCACTTCGAACAGGTCGCCGGTCATTTTTGCGTCGTTACTCAAGGTGCATTTCCTCGCAGGTCTACAGCTGGTTTTTCAAAGCGCGGCATCATACCAGCCGGCAGCGTGGGCAGTCGCCAAGACTTGCCCGCTCAACTGATATCAGGGAAGCTCTGCGGGATCCCGTCTTTCAAGGAATAGATAAATGAGGTTCAGGGTGATGGTGATCGGTGGGTACGGCAATTTCGGCTCCATCGTCAGTCGGCATTTGATTGGAATGCCAGGTATTGACCTGGTGATATCAGGGCGCGACCGGGTCAAGTTGCTGTGCAAGGTTCAAGCGCTAGACACGCAAACAGGGCGTACCTGTCAGTATTGGTGCGGCGATGCGATGGGCAGCGAGTTCCGAGCGGCGCTGGGCTCGATGGCGATCGACCTGGTGATCCATACCGGCGGTCCATTCCAGGGGCAGTCCTATGCCGTAGCCCAGAGCTGCATCGACGCGGGTGTCAATTACTGTGACCTCTCGGACTGTCGCACCTTTGTCAACGGCATTGGCGTGCTGGATGCGCGCGCCAGGCAAGCGGGGGTGGCGATCCTCAGCGGTTGCAGCTCGGTGCCGACGTTGTCGGCAGCTCTGATCGATCAGCAGCGGCATCACTTCCAGCGCATTGATGCGATCGAGCATGGCATTTCTTCTTCGGCGAAGATGCCTGGCCTGTCTACCGTCGAAGGCGTGCTTGCCTACGCTGGCAAGCCGATCAAACAACTGAAAGATGGCCAGGTGCATGAGGTGTTGGGCTGGCAGGATCTGACGTTACGCAAGATGCCTGGCCTGGGTACCCGGCTATTGGCCAATGTCGATGTGCCAGATATGGATATTTTCGCCAGCCGCTATGGCGCCCATACCCTGGCCTTCAAGGCGGGCGCGGGCTTGAAGCTGGGCGGTGTCGCCAATTACCTGTTGGCCCAGGCGCTGCGTACGGGGCTGGTACGTGACCATGCGGCCTGGGCGGGCAGACTGCATCGTTTGGGGACTTGGTTCGAACGCTTTGGCGATGGCAAAAGTGCGATGTACATCGACGTGCAGGGGCTTGGTCTTGATGGTGGGCCATTGTCCATGACGCTGCAGTTGACAGCCCTGAATGACAAGGGGCCGGAAATACCAAGCTGTGCCGCCGTCGCCCTGGCCGCAAAAATGTCCGGAGGCTATCTGCCCGAACACGGTGCCCGGGCGTGTGTCGGCGAAATTAACGTCGACGAGTACATGACTGCCATCAACGACCCGCAAAATCTGAGCCTCACCGTGCAATGCGCTGACGGAAAGCGTTGAGCATGCTTTATCTGGGCTTGAAGTACCTGCATGTCATCGCCGCGGTGTTCCTGTTCGGGTTTGGCATGGGTTCATACCTTTATCTGATTGCCGCCAGCCGCACGGCCAATCCCCAGGTGATCGCTCAGGTGGCCAGAATGGTGGTGCGGTTCGACACTTGGATCACCACGCCTGCCGGCTTTATACAGATAGTCACGGGCTACCTGCTGACCCGGCTGACAGGCCTTCCTCTGACGACCGGGTGGGTGCTGACGGCGCTGATCATTTTCTTGTGCGTGGGGTTGCTATGGCTCCCGGTATTGGTGTTGCAGAAGCGCCTACAGGTCATCGCAGCCAACGCCGATGTTGCAGGCAACGAGCTCGGTACCGAGTATCACAGCGTGTACAGGCGATGGTTCTGGCTGGGGATACTCGGGTTCCTGGGGATGTTTGTGATCGTGCTGATCATGGTGACGAAGATGACCCCGTGGCAGTTGCTCGAACTGATGATGTAGGCCGGGTATACCAGGCGATCGCACACAGGGCGAGGCCGGCGATATTGAGTGAGACCGGGTTGAAGGCATCCCTGAGCATCGTTGGATTGAGTAGCGCGACATCCAGCAGCAGGATGACCAGCGACGTTGCGGCGAGGAGCAACGGCCAGGGACTGCGCGGTGCGAGCAGCAGCCACAAGGCCAGGGCAATTTCCCCAACGCCGGCCAATGTGGCGAACAGTTCTACCTGCTCGATCCCATGGGCCAGGATCATGGTCCTTTCGCCAGGGCTGAGCCACAGTAGCTTGGGAACCAGGCCGTGGTAGCCAAACATGAACGCCAGACCCGCCCGTGCGATCCAGTTGATGCGTGTCAGTGTACTCATCGCGGGGTTTTCAAGAAGCGTTGCGCATGATCAGGATCGGGCAGCAGGCAGCTGTCGTACCGGCCAAAAAGCCGATAGCGGTTACGTGCGATGCGGTCATAGGCCCAGTCACGAAGTACCCGTGGCAGTACCCGCAGCAACTGTAGCGGCCGCCAGGCCATGGGCAGCAGGGCGATGATCTGCAGGACTGCGTTGGAGCGGACCCAGTAGTACTGGTCGCGAATCACCGCCAGGGTGTCGAATTGATCCAGGGGCAAGCCGGCCCAGGCGAGCAGTGCCTGGCCTTCGGGCGACTGGACGGCCGCCAGGCGAATACGCCGGTGGCGGTCATGGCGGATCAGGAACCTGACCCAGCCATTGCACAGTTTGCAGACCCCGTCGAACAGCACCACCGTCTCGCCCTGGCTGAGCAAGGGGGCGGGAGTGGGGCGGGTAAAGGCACCGGGCATAAGGGTGGGTCCAATGAGGCTCTGGAGCCTCGGATCATACCGGCGAGCCCGCACTGATGATACACGGGCCGGAAAACGCAATGCTGTTCAGTTGGTAAGCACAAAGAAAGTGTGGCGAGCGGGCTTGCCCGCGTTGGACTGCGCAGCAGTCCCATTTTTAGGGCCGCTACGCGACCCAGCGCGACCCAGCGCGAGCAAGCCCGCTCGCCACAGGGATGCCGTTCGTGCATGACGTGCCCCTACACGGGGCTGTGGCCCAAGCGGGCCTTGATCCAGTCATACAGGTTATTGCCCTCGCTCGACAGCTCGCTGGTGGCTCGGCGGCACAGGTAATACTGGCGACCGTCATCCACCTGCAGGTCAAACAATTGCACTAGCTCACCCGTAGCCATCAGTGGCGCCACCAACGGCGCGCGCAGCAGCGAGCAGCCCAGGCCGGTGCGGGTGGCGACCAGGGTCAACTGGCCGTCCTCCAGCAGCAGGCCGTTGTGTGTGTTGCTGTGGTTGACCGCGGCGGCATCGAACCATTGGCCCCAGGTACCACGCTCTTCGTCGTGCAGCAGGGGCAGTTCGCTGAGGGCCTGGGGGCTGTCGATAGGGCCGTGGCGCTGGAGGAATTCGCGGCTGCAGAACGGCGTGACCGCGCCGCTGATCAGGGGCTCGCTGTGATAACCCGGCCAGTGCCCGGTGCCGAAGCGGATCGACAGGTCGGCGGCATCGCTGGGGTAGCTGCGGTGGTTGGCGTAGGTGATGTTGATATCCAGCGCCGGGTTGGCGCTCAAAAACTGCGCCAGGCTCGGGATGAACAGGTTGGTCGCGAACATCGGGATCAGGCTGATGGTGACCTGGCGTGTCGCGCTTTTCTCGCGCACGTGTTCGGTGGCGCTGCGCAGTACCGCGAAGGCCGAGCGAATCGCCCGGTAGTACTCACGGCCTTCTTCGGTCAGGCCCAGGTTGCGGCCTTGGCGCATCGTCAGCGGCTGTTGCAGGAAGCTCTCGAGCAAGTGCAACTGATGGCTGACAGCCGAGGGCGACACCCCCAGCTCGCGGGCGGCGGCATTGACACCACCGTGGCGGGCAAAGGCCTCGAAAGTACGCACGGCCCGTAGGGGCGGATCGTTGGCTAACTGTTCTAAATTATTCATGTATTGAATTAAATACTAAGTAAAAAGATAAATAAAGCGCAAAAAGGTCCCGTGTATAGGGGGTTTTGTAGTTGGTATAACCATATTCCCTTCAGATATTTGATAAAAACAGAATAAATAACTAGTGTTCCGCGCTCGGGCTTTTTAGTCGCGCGCCTTGGCCACGACGTTTTTTGTAAAGGGAGTTGATGGTTCTCATGGATGCGTTTATCCAGCAACTGCTTAACGGCTTGCTGTCGGGCAGTCTCTACGCGCTGGTCGCCTTGGGTTACACCATGGTCTACGGCATTTTGCGCATCATCAACTTTGCCCATGGCGATGTGTTGATGATCGGCGCACTGGTGGGCCTGTCGGTGATCCGCGTGCTGCAGGCAGCCTGGCCGGATATGCCGCCGGTGCTGTTGCTGCTGACGGCGGCGATGATCGCCATGGCCTTTTGTGCGGTGCTGGCGGTGGTGATCGAGCGTGTTGCCTATCGGCGCTTGCGCAACGCGCCGCGCCTGGCACCGTTGATCAGTGGTATCGGCGTGTCGCTGTTGTTGCAGACCGTGGCGATGCTGGTCTGGACCCGTAACCCGCAGATGTTCCCGCAATTGCTGCCCCTGGAACCTATCGAAGTACTTGCTGGCGATGCCACCCACGCTGCCGTGACCAATGCCACCGCACTGACCACCATTGGCGTGGCGTTAAGCCTGATGCTCGGGTTGTTGCTGTTGGTAGAGCGCACGCGCTTTGGCCGGGCCATGCGCGCGGTGGCCGAGAACCCGCAAGTGGCGAGCCTGATGGGCATCAACCCGAACCGCATCATCGTCATGACTTTCGCCATCGGCGGCGCCCTGGCCGCGCTGGCGGGCATCATGATGGCCAGCAACTATGGCAGCGCGCATTTCTACATGGGCTTTTTGCCCGGGATCAAAGCGTTTACCGCGGCGGTGCTGGGCGGCATCGGCAACCTCAAGGGCGCGATGCTCGGCGGCCTGCTGCTGGGGCTGATCGAAGCCCTCGGCACCGGCTACCTGGGGGCTGCCACCAACGGTGTGTTCGGCAGCAACTATCAGGACGTGTTCGCGTTTATCGTGTTGATCGCGGTGCTGGTGTTGCGGCCCCAGGGGTTGTTGGGCGAACGATTGGCGACCCGCGCATGAGCCTGGCAACCGCTGTGAGCCCTTCGAGCAAACGCGCCAGCCTGGGGCTGCTGCTGTTCGCCCTGGCCCTGGTCTTGGCCCCCTGGATTGTCGGGCATGCCGGCGGCAATACCTGGGTGCGCACCCTGGACTTTGCCCTGCTGTACATCATGTTGGCCCTGGGCCTGAATATCGTGGTGGGCTATGCCGGTTTGCTGGACATGGGCTTTATCGCCTTCTACGCGGTGGGCGCCTACCTGGCGGCCTTGCTGTCATCGCCCCATCTGGTGCAACAGTTCCCAGCCTTGCTGGCGCTGCTGCCGGAGGGCATGCACACCTCGATCTGGCTGATCTTGCCGCTGGCCGCGCTGCTGGCGGCCGGGTTCGGCGTGATTCTGGGGGCGCCGACCCTGCGCCTGCGCGGCGACTACCTGGCCATCGTCACCCTGGGGTTTGGCGAAATCATCCGCATCCTGCTGCGCAACCTCGACCGCCCGGTGAACCTCACCAATGGTCCCAAGGGCATCGCCCAGGTCGACCCGGTGACGCTACTGGGGGTCAACCTGGGGCGTACCCAGGAACTGTTCGGCCTGCGCTTGCCCTCGGTCTACCTCTATTACTACCTGTTCGCCGCGCTGGTGGTACTGATCCTGTTTGCCTGCATTCGCCTAGAGCGCTCGCGCATCGGCCGCGCCTGGATGGCGATCCGCGAGGATGAAGAGGCGGCCCAGGCCATGGGCCTCAATACCTTGCGCCTGAAGCTGCTGGCATTTGCCATCGGCGCGGCGTTCGGCGGTATCAGCGGGGCGCTGTTTGCCTCGTTCCAGGGCTTTGTTTCACCGGAATCCTTCACCCTCAACGAGTCCATCGCCGTGCTGGCCATGGTGGTGCTCGGCGGCATGGGGCATATCCCCGGGGTGATTCTGGGCTGCGTGTTGCTCGCAGCCTTGCCCGAAGCGTTACGCGCCAGCATGGGCCCCTTGCAGCAGGCGCTGTTTGGCCAGGTGCTGGTGGACCCGGAGATTATCCGCCAGCTGTTTTACGGCCTGGCGCTGATTCTGGCGATGCTGTATCGACCCGCCGGCCTCTGGCCGAGCCGCACAGGAGGTGCACCTTGAATCATCCGTTATTGCAGATCGAGAAGGTCAATAAACAGTTTGGCGGCGTGGCTGCGCTCGATGACGTGAGCCTGAGTATCGAGGCCGGGGAAATCTACGGCCTGATCGGGCCCAATGGCGCCGGCAAGACCACCTTCTTTAATGTGATGACGGGGCTGTACACCCCGGATTCCGGGCGCTTTCAACTCGACGGCCAGGAGTACCAGCCCACGGCGGTGCACCAGGTGGCCCGCGCCGGCATTGCGCGTACGTTCCAGAATATCCGCCTGTTCAACGCCATGAGCGCCTTGGAAAACGTCATGGTCGGGCGCCATGTGCGCACCCATAACGGCGTGTGGGCGGCCTTGAGCGGGCACTCGCGTGGGCGCGAGGAAGAGGCGCAGACCCGCGCCCACGCCCACCGCTTGCTGGCTTATGTCGGCCTCGCCGGGTTTGCCCACTACCGCGCCGACAGCCTGTCCTACGGCCATCAGCGGCGCCTGGAAATTGCCCGCGCCCTGGCCACCGAGCCGCGCCTGCTGGCCCTCGACGAGCCGGCTGCCGGGATGAATGCCAGCGAGAAAGTGCAGCTGCGCAGCCTGCTGGAAAAGATCCGCGACGACGGCCACACCCTGCTGCTGATTGAGCATGACGTGAAGCTGGTAATGGGCGTGTGCGACCGCATCAGCGTGCTGGACTACGGCCGGGTGATCGCCGTGGGCGCGCCTGCCGAAGTGCGCCGCCACCCGCAAGTGATCCAGGCTTACCTGGGAGCCGGCGCCCATGTCTGAAGCGTTGTTGCAGATTGACGGCCTGAAGGTGCGCTACGGCGCCATCGAGGCGGTCAAGTCCCTGGACCTGCATATCAATGAAGGCGAACGGGTGACGCTGATCGGTGCCAATGGCGCCGGCAAAAGCTCCAGCCTCAAGGCCCTGACCGGGTTGCTGCCGGCCGCTGCGGGGCAGATCCGCTTTGCCGGGCGCTCGATCCTCAGCCTGGCGCCCCATGAGCGCCTGACCCTGGGCATCGCCATGGTGCCCGAAGGGCGCGGCATTTTTGCGCGCATGAGCGTGCTGGAAAACCTCCAGGCCGGGGCGTTCCTGCGCCGCGACCCGCACCAGGTGAACCTGGAAATCCGCCAGTTGTTCGAGCACTTCCCGCGCCTGGAAGAACGCTTGCAGCAATCGGCCGGCTTGCTCTCCGGGGGCGAGCAGCAGATGCTCGCCCTGGCCCGTGCGCTGCTGTCCAAGCCGCGGTTGCTGGTGCTCGACGAGCCATCCATGGGCCTGGCGCCGGTCATGGTCGAAAAGCTGTTCCAGGTGATTGATGATGTCTGCCGCCAGGGCATGACCCTGCTGCTGGTGGAGCAGAATGCGCGCCTTGCGCTGCAAGTGACTGACCGCGCCTACGTGATGGACACCGGGCGCATCAGCCTCAGCGGCGCCAGCGCGCAATTGCTCGACCACCCCGAGGTGCGCAGTGCCTACCTCGGTGAATAACCCCATAACAAACGCCACCGGACGCCCGGCGTGTTTCGCCCACCCCCACAGGCCATGAGGGCCTGATGAGAAACAGGAAAAACTGATGAACAAGACTGCCCCCTTCAAACGTGTACTGTTGTTGAGCCTGGCCCTGAGCGGTGTGGCCCAGGCCGACCAGACGGTCCTGATCGGCCTGGCCGGGCCCTTGACCGGCCCGTCGGCGCGGATCGGCAAAGACCTGGAAAACGGCGCGCAACTGGCCATTGACCAGGCCAACGCCAAGCATCCGAAAATCAACGGCGAAGCGGTCACGTACAAACTGGTCTCCGAAGACGACCAGTCCGACCCACGCACCGCCGTCACCGTGGCCCAGCGCCTGGTGGACGAAGGCGTAGTTGGCGTGGTCGGTCACTGGAACACCGGCACCAGCATCCCGGCCGCGCGGGTCTACCATGACGCCGGGATTGCCCAGGTCGCGCCAGTGGCCACCGGTCACGCCTATACCCAGCAAGGTTTCGACACCAGTTTCCGGATCATGGGCCATGACGATGACGGCGGCCAGGTCGCCGGCGACTACGCGCTCAAGACCCTCAAGGCGCAGCGTATCGCCGTGATCGACGACCGCACCGCATTCGGCCAGGGCCTGGCGGACCAGTTCGTCAAATCCATCGAGGCCGGTGGCGCCAAGGTGGTTGCCCGTGAATACGTGGACGACAAGACCATCGACTTCAGTGCGGTGCTGACCAATATCCGTGGGCAAAACCCCGACCTGATCTTCTTTGGCGGCGTCGACTCCCAGGCTGCACCGCTGGCCCGACGCATCAAGCAGTTGGGGATCAAGGCACCGT
This sequence comes from Pseudomonas sp. WS 5410, assembly GCF_012985645.1. Taxonomy (NCBI): domain Bacteria; kingdom Pseudomonadati; phylum Pseudomonadota; class Gammaproteobacteria; order Pseudomonadales; family Pseudomonadaceae; genus Pseudomonas; species Pseudomonas sp. WS 5410. Next base: position 19,908 of record NZ_JAAQWS010000030.1, read on the forward strand.
TGATGGGCGCGGGCGGCTTTGTCAGCCAGACCTTCCTGCAACTGGCGCAGAACGAAGGCGAGGGCGTAATCGCCCTGGAGCCGGGCCTGGCCGTGGCACAGATGCCGGGTGGCAAGGCCTTTGAAGACGCCTACAAGGCGCGTTTCAAGAGCAATATCGAGCTGCATGCGCCGTTTGCCTATGACGGTGTCGGCGTGCTGATCGCCGCCATCGAACAGGCCAACTCCACCGACCCGCAGAAGTACCTGCCGGTCCTGCGCGCCATCAGCTATCCGGGCGTGACCGGGACCCTCGCGTTCGATGCCCAGGGCAATCTACAGAACCCGTCGTTCACCGTTTACCAGGTCAAGGCCAATCAATGGCAACCGGTAAGCGTGGCTGGCGGCAAAAAGTAACGCGCTGGATCTAAGCGTAGGAGCGTCCCAAGTGGGGGCTGTCTCACCCGGCGAGACAGCTCCTACATGTGGAGCACCAACATTGGATCTTCGTAGCCATTTGAATGAGGCATGCAATGAGCAAACTCGAAGGTGAACTGGGCATCCTGGCCCGCCGGCGCATCGAAGCCGAGATCATCAAGCCGATCTACGAAATCCTCGTGCGCGAGCAGGGCAAGGCCTTTGCCGCAGCGGTGATTGGCGAAGCGGTGGGCAACGCCGCGATCCAGGCCGGCAAGCATTTTGCCGCCCAGGAAGAGCAGGGCGCCGACCTCAAGAGCTTCGTTGAGCTGCAAGTGCTGTGGGAAAAGGACGACGCGCTGAAAGTCGAGATCATCGCCAGCGACGCCGAGCATTACGACTATGACGTCAAGCGCTGCCGCTATGCCGAGATGTACCACGAGATGGGCCTGGGCGAGATCGGCCACCTGTTGTCGTGCAACCGCGACGAGCTGTTTATCGTCGGCTACAACCCCAATATTGAATTGACGCGCACCCAGACCATCATGGGCGGCGCGCCAAGCTGTGACTTCCGCTACCACGCCAAGCCCCGGGAGCCGCGCTCGTGAGCGCCCTGGCCCGGGTCAACGGCGAGCGCCTGTGGGACTCGCTGATGGAAATGGCGCAGATCGGCGGCACGCCCAAGGGCGGCGTCTCGCGCCTGGCCCTGACCGACGAAGACCGGCGCGGCCGCGACCTGTTCGTGGCCTGGTGCACGGCGGCCGGGTGCAGCATCCGTGTGGACGCCATGGGCAATATCTTCGCCCGCCGCGCCGGCCGGCATGAGCACCTGGCCCCGGTGCTGACCGGCTCCCACGGTGACTCACAACCGGCGGGCGGCAAGTTCGATGGCATCTACGGCGTACTCGCCGGCTTGGAAGTGCTGCGCACCTTGAACGACCTGGGCATCGAGACCGACCGGCCGATCGAGGTGGTCAACTGGACCAACGAAGAAGGCTCGCGCTTTGCCCCGGCGATGATTGCTTCGGGGGTGTATGCCGGGGTGTTCGACCTGGAGTACGGCTTGTCCCGCGAAGACAAGGCTGGTGTAAGCATCGGCCAGGCACTGCAACAGATCGGCTACGCCGGCCCGCACCCTGTGGGCGGCCAGGCGGTGCATGCGGCGTATGAACTGCATATCGAGCAAGGCCCGATCCTTGAGGCCCAGGACCTGACCATCGGTGTGGTCACCGGCGCCCAGGGCCAGCGTTGGTATGAAGTCGAGCTGAGCGGGCGCAGTGCCCATGCCGGCACCACGCCCATGGATCACCGCCTGGATGCACTGCTGGGTTTTGCCCGGGTGGTGGAGGCGGTCAACCAGATCGGCCTGGCCCAAGGCGCCGAAGGGCGGGCAACGGTGGGCATGGCCAATATCTTCCCCAACTCACGCAACGTGGTGCCGGGGCGGGTGTTTTTCAGCGTCGAGTTCCGCCATCCCGATGAAGCGGTGCTGGCCGTGCAGGATCAGCAACTGCACGCAGCAGTGGCGCGCATCGCCGAGGGGATTGGCTTGCAGGCCAGCGTCAAGCAGATCTTCCAGTACGCACCGATTGCCTTCGACAAAGACTGCGTGGACGTGGTGCAGGCTGCGGCCGAGGCCTTGGGCTATAGCCATCGGCGCATGATTTCCGGAGCCGGGCATGATGCCTGCTACCTGAACCAGGTCGCGCCGACGGCGATGATTTTTGTGCCGTGTGTGGATGGCTTGAGCCATAACGAGGCGGAAGAGATCCACCCGCACTGGTCCACAGCGGGGGCGGATGTGTTGTTGCAGGCGATTCTGGCTTCGTCAGGCGAATAGGCTGAAGACCTGATCCCACATTCAACCTGTGGGGTCTTGCCCTCACTCCCGCACAAACAGCCTGCTCATCACCTGCAACAGCCGATCATCCGCGCCAGCGGCGCCAATCACCTGCAACCCCACCGGCATGCCCCTCACGTGCCCCACCGGCAGGCTGAGCGCGGGGAGGCCGGTGAGGTTCCAGGCACTGGTATAGCTGAGCACGGCGGCGCGTACATCAATGTCCTGTTCGCCCACCCGCACCTTGCGTGCATTTACCTCAGTCGCGGTAATCGGCACGCTGGGCGAAACCAGCAAGTCATAGTGTTCGAACAGGCGCGCCATCGCCGCTTTGTACTGCGCCTGGCTGGCCTGTGCGCGAATGTATTGCCAGCCTCTGACTTCCTCCGATACCTCAAGACGCTCGCGTACCTCCTGTTCAAACTTATGCGGCGCATCCCGCATGCGTTCGGCATGCACCTCGAAGGCCTCGGCACGTTGCAGTGTCAGCAGGGTGTCTTTCATGCCCGCCGCCATGTGGTGCAGTTCGTCGGTCTCCTGCAGTGCGTCGCCAAACAGCTGCTGCGCCGCCCCATAGACCTGCTGATGCACGTCGGCGTCGACCGGGCCGAAGCTGGGGCAAGTCATCCAGCCAACCCGCAGCGGCTGCGGGTGGGTTGCAGGCGTACCGGCGCGTCCGGCCAACACCTCGAACAACAGGCGCGCATCTTCGACATGGTTGGCGATGGGGCCTACGTGGTCGAGACTCGATGACAGCGGGAACACCCCGTCCACCGGCACGCAGGCAAACGAGGGCTTGAAGCCGACCGTGCCGCACAAGGCCGAAGGGATCCGGATCGAGCCGCCGGTGTCGGTGCCTAGGGCCAGCGGCACCATGCCGCTGGCCACCGCCGCGGCACTGCCGGCGCTGGAGCCGCCAGTGATGCAACGGGCATCCCACGGGTTGCGTGCCGCACCTTGCAACGAGCGATCGCCGGTCGGGCCGTAGGCGAATTCGTGGGTCAGGGTCTTGCCGATAATCACCGCCCCGGCTTCGCGCACCCGGTGTACGCACAGGGCATCGCGGTCCGGCTGGAAACCCTCGAAATGCGCGGAGCCGTAGGTGGTGATGTAGTCAAACGTGTCGATGTTATCTTTGACCGCGACCGGCATGCCGTGCAGCGGGCCCAGGTCCAGGCCTTGGGCCAACAGCGCGTCGGCCTTGCGCGCCTGGGCCAGGGCGACGCAGGCATCGACTTGAACGAACGCATTTAATCGCGGATTCAAGCGCTCGATGCTGTCCAGGGCGGCTTGCGTCAGCTCGACACTGGTCACGCTACCAGCCCGCAGGCGCGCGGCCAGCGTGATGATCGACTGACCGCAAAAATATCCAGCGTGGGTAGGCTTCACCAGGCTCATATAAACAACTCCATCAAACAGCTGCGGGTACAAAGGGTGGGGCGACCTGGCGACCACCTGGGCGCACCATCAGCATTGCGCTCATGCCCAGCGCCGTGGCCACTGCGGCGGCCACGAACATCGACGAATAGCCGTAATGCACGGTCAGGTAGCCCGTGAGCATCGGGGCGATAAACGAAGCGGTGTTGGCGATAAAGTGCGTCATGCCGCTGTAGGCGCCAACTCGATTGGACGGCGCAGTGTCGATCACCACGGCCCAGTAGACCGAGTTGGGCAGGGCGTTCAAGGCGTTGGCCAACGTCATCAAGGCAATCACGCCCCAGACGGTCTGGGCCTGGGACACCATGATGAAACACAGGGTTGTCAGCAGCAGGCAGGTCGCGGCCAGCCAACTGCGGGCGACTTTCAGGTTGCCGGTGCGGCGCAGCAGCCAGTCCGATATTTTGCCGCCCAGCAGCACGGTGAAGCAGGCGCCGGTCCACGGGATCATGCCCATGTACCACAGCGACGACAGGTTGTAGTGGAACTCATCCTGCAGGTACTTGGGGGTCCAGGTCAGCAGCAGGAACGTCACGTACACAAACGAGAAGTAACCGACGGCATTGAGCAGCAGGTCCTTGTTCTTGAAGAAGTGCCAGACCGGCGCGACGCTGGTGGTGGGGGTCGAGGCATTGGCGGCTTCGGCGCGCTCTTTACGCAGGAAGTCGAGTTCGGCCTTGGATACCCGCGGGTTTTCATCCGGAGTGTTGGTGAAACGGGTCATGAAATAGATCAGCAGCGCCAGACTGGCCACGCCCAGCACCACGAACATGCTGCGCCAGCTGCCGGTCAGGGTTTGCAGGCCCACGGCCACCGGTGCGGTGAGCAGTGCCCCCAAGGGGGTGCTGAGCAGGCCGACCGAAACCACAAAACCGCGCTCCTTGGGCGTGGCCCAATTGGCCACGCTCTTGTTGATCACCGAGTACGCCGGACCTTCGGCAAACCCGAACATCACGCGGATCGTGGCGAAACCGGCCATGGCCGAGCCGCCGAGGAACGCCAGCCCGAAGTCACCGGCAAAGGCCGTGGCAATTTCAAAGATCGACCACGTGGCGCCGGCGATCAGCCAGATGCGCTTGGCACCAAAACGGTCGGCCAGAATGCCACCGACCAATGCCCCCAGGATGTAGCCGTAGCCGAAGTAACCCAGCACGTTGCCCCAGTCGGCCTTGTCGAAACCGTACTCGGGCAGAATGCTCGCCGACGCATAGGCAATCGCGCCGCGGTCGATGTAGTTGAGCAGTGCCATCAGCATGATCAGGAAGAAAATCTGGTAGCGGAAAGACGGGATAGCGGGGCTGTTCATAGGGATCTGACTCTTCAAAATGATGGCAGAAGTCAAAAAGTCGGCCGCGTCCGGCGTATTTTTTATTGTTTGCCCAAACGTTTGGGTTGTCGAAATGTAAGGTTCGTAAAAATTTTAGTCAAACGTTTGGGTAAAAATTTACCTGCGGCTGCGACACGCCCGTTCGGGTAGAATCTGCGCGCTAAATATCAGACAGTTGGAAGCCTCTCCACCATGCCGAGCCCATCTCGCCCTGCCACCCTGAAATCCATGGCGACCGCACTGGGTGTGCATGTGTCCACGGTGTCCCGGGTACTCAATGGCGACCCGGCCGGGGTCGAGCGAGCGGCCTCGGCCGAAGTGGTAGCGCGCATTCGTGCATTGGCCAAAGAGCTGGATTACCGGCCGAACACCCAGGCATCGAGCCTGAAGTTGCGCAAAAGCCAGGAAATCTGTGTGCTCATGCCCAGGCTCACCGACCTGGTGATGGCGACCATTTATGACAGCATCGACAGTGCCGCCGAACAGGCCGGCTACCTCACCTTCGTTTCCAATACCGACGACCAGCAGCCACGCCAGATGGCGCGTGCCGAGCACGCCTTGCGCCGCTCGGTGGCCGGGCTGATCGTCGGCGACTCCCATGTGGGCGAAAGCCAGCCGCTGCTCGACCTGTTGGCGCGCAAGCACATCCCCTACGTGTTGGTCAGCCGGCAGATTGCCGGGCATCTGGCGGCGTGCAGTGACGATGAGTTGGGCGGCTGGCTGGCGGCCGAGCACTTGTACCAATTGGGCTGTCGCGATGTGGCCATTCTGGCGGGTGAGCGGCACGCCTCGACCGGGGCGGATCGCACCCGTGGGTTTACCCGCTACTTTCGTGAGCAAGGCATCACGCTACGCTCGGAGTGGACGCTCAATGGTCCTTTTGACAGCCTGACCGGGCATCGCCAGGGCGAGTATCTGCTGAGCCTGAACCCACGGCCCCAGGCGTTTTTTGCGGTCAATGACTTCCTGGCCATCGGCCTGATGGGCGCTGCGCGTGACAAGGGCTTGATGCCGGGCAAGGACATTGCCGTAGTGGGCTTCAATGACATACCGCTGGCCAATGAACTGATGGTTCCCCTGACCAGCGTGCGCCTGCCCTTGGCAGAGATGGGCCGCCATGCGGTTGAACTGCTGCTCAAGCGCATCGAGGGCGAGGCTGTCGAGTCGATCAAGGTGGCGCCGCAGCTGCAGGTGCGGGCGAGTTCGTCTTTGTTGCGCTGACGTCAAAAATGTGGGAGCGGGCTTGCCCGCGATTCAGCGGTGGTCCAGTCACTCTCTTTGATGACAGGTACACCGCCATCGCAGGCAAGCCAGCTCCCACATTTGAAGGGGGGTGTGGCCAAAACGCTGTGCCCGGCCAAGATCCCCTGTGGGAGCGGGCTTGCCCGCGATAGCGGTGGTCCAGTCACTCTCATTGATGACAGGTACACCGCCATCGCAGGCAAGCCAGCTCCCACATTTGATGGGGGGTGTGGCCAAAACGCTGTGCCCGGTCAAGATCCTCTGTGGGAGCGGGCTTGCCCGCGATAGCGGTGGTCCAGTCACTCTCATTGATGACAGGTACACCGCCATCGCAGGCAAGCCAGCTCCCACATTTGATGGGTGGTGTGGCCAAAATGCTGTGCCCGGCCAAGATCCCCTGTGGGAATGGACTTGCTCGCGATAGCGGTGGTCCAGTCACTGTCATTGATGACAGGTACACCGCCATCGCAGGCAAGCCAGCTTTCACATTTGATGGGTGGTGTGGCCAAAACGCTGTGCCCGGCCAAGATCCCCTGTGGGAGCGGGCTTGCTCGCGAAGGTGGTGGTTCAGTCACTGAATTTATCGACTGACACACCGTCTTCGCGAGCAAGCCCGCTCCCACAGGGGATTGTGGACGGTCAAAAGCCGCGGTATTCAATCAGCGAAAAAACTCCCCTGGCGTCGCATCAAACTGCTGGCGAAACGCTGCGATAAACGCCGAAACCGACTCATACCCACAGCCCAGCGCTACATCCGTCACTCGTTCCCCGCGTTCCAGGTCGGGCAGGGCGCTGAGCAGTCGCAGCCGTTGGCGCCAGGCGCGATAGGTCAGGCCGGTATCGCGCAAGAACAACCGGCTCAAGGTTTTCTCACTGACCCCCAACTTCTGGCTCCACTGCCCCAGGGTGGTTGCCTGTTCCGGGTGCAGGCTCAAGCTGCGATAGATCTGTCGCAGCCGGCTGTCCACAGGCAGGGGCAGCATCAGGTCAACCTGCGGCGCGGCGGCCAACTGGTCCAGCAGCACCTGGGCCAGGCGCCCGTCCGGGCCGTCTTCGGCATATTCCACCGGCAGTTCGCTGAAACGGCGGATCAACTCGCGCAGCAAGTCGCTTACCGCCAGGACCTGGCAACGTTCCACGGCCCAGGTCGTCACGCTGCAGTCCAGGTACAGGCTGCGCATTTCGGTGTGGGGCGAGCTGAACACGCGGTGGGGCACTCCCGCCGGGATCCACACCGCGCGCTGCGGCGGGGCGACAAAGCGCCCGGCACTGGTGTGGATCTCCAGCACCCCGCAAATCGCATACGACAACTGCACCCACGGGTGGCTATGGCGACGGGTCAGGGCGCGGTTGGGCAGGGATTCGGTGCGGCCATACACCGGGCGCGGCAGGCTGGCGAGCCCGGGGATGCTGCGGCGAACGGCCTTTTCATGTCCTTTAGGCGGCATTTACTGGCTCATTGGCGTTAGTCGGTAGGCAGCCGTTACGTTAGAGTCGCCACGACGCCCTGGCAACCCCTGGAAGAACAGCTAATGAAACGCCCCCGGTTTTTACCTGATAACTTCACCCTGATCCTGATTGCCACGGTGGTCCTCGCCTCCTTGTTGCCGGTCAGCGGCCAGGCCGCCGTGGCGTTTGGCTGGGTGACTAACCTGGCCATCGCGCTGCTGTTTTTCCTGCATGGCGCCAAGCTGTCGCGCCAGGCCATCGTCGCCGGTGCCGGGCACTGGCGATTGCATTTGCTGGTGTTCAGCCTGACCTTCGTGCTGTTCCCGCTGCTGGGCCTGGCGCTCAAGCCGCTGTTGTCGCCGATGATCGGCAAAGACCTGTACATGGGCATGCTCTACTTATGCGCGTTGCCGGCCACGGTGCAGTCGGCGATTGCCTTCACCTCCCTGGCGCGGGGCAATATCCCGGCGGCGATTTGCAGCGCGGCGGCGTCCAGCCTGTTCGGTATCTTCCTTACGCCGTTGCTGGTGGCCTTGTTGCTCAATGTGCATGGCGACGGCGGCTCCACGGTGGATGCGATTCTCAAGATCAGCGTGCAATTGCTGCTGCCGTTTATTGCCGGGCAGATCGCCCGACGCTGGATCGGTGCGTGGGTGGGGCGCAATAAAAACTGGCTGAAATTCGTCGATCAGGGTTCGATCCTGCTGGTGGTCTACGGCGCCTTCAGCGAGGCGGTCAACGAAGGCATCTGGCACCAGATCCCCCTGTGGGAGCTGGGCGGCCTGGTGGTGGCCTGCTGCATCCTGCTGGCGCTGGTGCTGATGGCTTCCGCGATCTTGGGCAAGGCGTTCGGTTTTAACCAGGAAGACCGCATCACCATCCTGTTCTGCGGCTCGAAAAAAAGCCTGGCCACCGGGGTGCCAATGGCCCAGGTGTTGTTTGCCGGCAGCACCATGGGCGTGCTGATCCTGCCGCTGATGCTGTTCCATCAGATCCAGTTGATGGTCTGCGCGGTACTGGCCCAGCGCTATGCCAAGCGCCCGGAGTCGATTCCCGAGATCATGGCGCAAGTCGATCCCTGAGCCATCGTGTTACTATTTTTCGGCGCCGCTCAAGGGCAGGCATCGGGCCGTCAGGATCGGCGCGCAACTGAGTAAAACGACCTGTCGATGAGTACTTCCACCACCACACCTCAAGCCAACTGGCAGCCGGTCATCGCCCTTGCGCTGGCGGCCTTTGTGTTTAACACCACTGAATTCGTCCCGGTCGGCCTGCTCAGTGCCATCGGCGCCAGCTTCGACATGCCGATCGCCCGGGTCGGCCTGATGCTCACCATCTATGCCTGGGTGGTGTCATTGACGTCGCTGCCGGTGATGTTGCTGACCCGCAACGTCGAGCGGCGCAAGTTGCTGATTGTGCTGTTCGGCATGTTTATCGCCAGCCATATCCTCTCCAGCGTGGCCAACAGTTTTGGCTTGTTGATGGTCAGTCGCATCGGCATTGCCTTGTCCCATGCGCTGTTCTGGTCGATCACCGCCTCCCTGGCGGTACGCCTGGCGCCGCCGGGCAAGCAGGTGCAGGCGCTGGGCTTGTTGGCCACGGGCACCTCACTGGCGATGGTCCTGGGCATTCCTTTGGGCCGCCTGCTGGGCGAGGCCATGGGCTGGCGCACCACCTTTATTGTGATCGCCGGGTTTGCCGCTGTGCTGGTGTTCTGGCTGGCGCGCACCTTGCCGCTGTTGCCGAGCCAGAACTCCGGCTCGCTGCGCAGCCTGCCGATGCTGTTCAAGCGTCCGGCGCTGGTGGCGCTGTACGTGTTGACGGCCATGGTGGTCACGGCCCAGTTCACCGCCTATAGCTATATCGAACCCTTCGTCGAACGCGTCGCGGGCCTGGGGGGCAATGCGGTGACCCTGGTGCTGCTGGTGTTTGGCGGGGCGGGGATCATGGGGTCGTTACTGTTCAGCTTGCTGCACCGTTTCAACCCTTACCGCTTTCTGCTGGTGGCTGTGTCGGTGCTGGCGCTGTGCCTGGGGCTGTTGTTGCCGTTGAGTGGTGACGTTTCTTACCTGGTGGTGCTGAGCGTGTTCTGGGGCATGGCGATCATGGCTTTTGGCTTGGCGCTGCAGTCCAAGGTCCTGGTGCTGGCACCGGACGCGACCGATGTGGCAATGGCGATGTTTTCCGGGATCTACAACATCGGCATCGGCGGCGGCGCGCTGCTGGGCAGTTGGGTCGGCGGGCATTTCGGCTTTGCCTGGATCGGCGCGGCGGGGGGCTTGCTGGCGGTGGCGGCGCTGGGGTTGTACTGCCTGTCGATTTATCGGTTTGGGCAGGGTGGACCACGCGAATAAGGTGAGCGGCGTTCGCAGCAGCCAACTCGCCAGCGATGGCGTCCACAGGAGCGCCATCGCTGTGTCAGCCCATCAGAACTGCGGCGTGTACTTCACACTGAACATCACATTGCGCGGATCACCGTAGAAGTTGTTGCCATTCAACTGGTTGTACCCGGAGGCGTAGTAGGTCTTGTCGAACAGGTTGTTGGCATTGACCGCCAAGCCCACCTCCGGCGTCATCTGATACGCCAGCCGCGCGTTCCAGACCGTGTAGCCCGCCACGTCATAGTTGTACTCATACCCCAGGGTATGGCTCTGGGTGGTAAAGCCCAACCCGGCGCTGACCTTGCTCCAGTCGCCACTGAACTGGTAGTCGCCCCACACCCGCAACATATGCTTGGGCGTCCACTGGCTGAATACCTTGCCCTTGTTATCCCGGTCCTCAAGGTACTTGGTGGTGTTGTAGGTATAGCCGGCAAACAGTTGCAGGCCGCTCAACACTTCACCGCTGATTTCAGCTTCCAGGCCCTGGCTGCGGACTTTGCCTGAGCCTGTGGCGCAGTACGTGCCGCCGCAGATTTCACCCAGGGAGTAGTCGGTGATCGCACGGTTTTCCTGGTCGTAGCGGAACAGCGCCAGGGAGGTATTGACCCGCCCGTCCAGCAGTTCGCCCTTGAGCCCGACTTCGTAGTTGCTGCCAATCACCGGCTTGACCACCGCACCGCTGAGGTTGCGCTGGGTCTGTGGCTCGAACACGTCGGTGTAGCTGGCGTACACCGCCCACTCGCGGCTCAGGTCGTAGACGATCCCGGCGTAGGGCGTGACTTCGCCGGTTTCGTTGGTGGTGCTGGGGTCGTTGACGGTGGTGGCGTGGGTCACCGCCTTGATGCCCGAGGAGGTATAGCTGTAGTCATACCAACTGACACGGGCGCCGAGTACCAGGGTCAACGGGTCGATGGGCTTGACGCGCCAACTGCCATACAGGCCTTTTTGGCGGATGTCGTATTTGCTCGGTGTTGCACTGCCGCCGGGGGTGTTCATCAGACCCTCGTAGCTGATTTCGGGGCGGTTGTTATCGATGTCGAAGATGTTGTCGGTGCTTTTGTTAAAGGTCCGGGCAATGATGTCGTTGGACGTGTATTTGGAATAGTTGCCGCCCAGCGTAATTTCCTGGGCCATGGACAGTGCTTCGAAACGCCCGGTGAGGTGGGTGTCCAGGCCGATCTTGGTGCCGTCGAAATCGGTGTACCAATCGGCATAGGTCAACCCGGTGCCGTCGGCGTTGATGCCGTTGCCGGTACTCTGCACGCGCTGGTGGGTGGAGGTGTTTTCTTCGCTCATGCGCACCGCGCCGACCTTGAACTTCCAGTCGTCGTTGAAGCGGTGCTCCAGGTCGGCATACAGGGTGGTGACGTCGATCTGCGAGTGGTTCCACCGCGAGCCGCTGAAGGTGGAGCGTGACAGGTCAATCGACTTGCCCGTGCTGTAGCGCGGCAGGCCCCGCAGCATCGGCCGGGATTCGGCATTGGTGCGGCTGACGGCCAGGCCCAGGGTGGTGTCTTCCTGCAGGTCGAAGTCCAGGGCGCCGTACAGCGAGTGGGTCTTGCTCCATTCGTAGTCGATGAACGAATCGCTCTGGTCTTCGTCAGCCACCATCCGCCCACGGATCGTGCCGCTCTGGTTCAGCGGGCCGCCGGCGTCCAGTTGCAGGCCGTAGTGGTCCCAACTGCCGGCCTTGGCGGTAAGGGCCACGGTGGGTGCCGTCTGCCCGCGCTTGCGCACCAGGTTGATTGCGCCACCAGGGCTGCCGGTGCCCTGCAGCAGGCCGGAGGCGCCGCGCAGTACTTCCAGGCGGTCGAAGAAAATCATGTCCTGGGTCGCCCAGTTGCCCAGGGCGTAGGTATTGCGCGGGATCGGCACGCCGTCGTACTGCCAGTCGTCGATCTGGAAGCCGCGGGAGGTGATGATCATGCCTTTGCCCACGCCTTGCACGCCCACCAGGCCGGTGGTGTGGTTGACGGCGTCCTTGAGGTCGACCAGGTCCTGGTCATCCATTTGCTTGCGGGTCATCACCGTGATCGACTGGGGGATTTCCTTGAGGGTGTGGGTGCCCTTGCCGATTGTCACCGCGCGTGCGGCGTAGGAACCGCTGCCTTCGGTGGTGGTGGGGTCGATGCTGTGCTCGACAATCGAGGTCACGCCCAATTGCAGCGTGCTGCCCGTGTCGGTGGCAGGCTCGACGCTGAAATTACCTTGCTCGGTGATGCGCAACTGCAAGCCGCTGCCCGACAACGCACGGTCCATGGCCTGTTCGGCCGGCATCTGGCCAATCACGGCATTGGCCTGCTTGCCCTGCACCAGCACCGGGTCCAGGGACACAATGCGCCCGCTCTGGCTGGCAATGGCGTTCAGCGTTTGCGCCAGCGGGCCGGCCGGCAGGTTGAAAGACAGGCTTTGCGCCTGCACCAGGGCAGGGCTCGCCAGGGTTGCCAGGGCAACGGCGACAGAAAGGGCGTGGGGCCAAGGGTTGAGCACAGCATTCTCCTGAAGGTGTGGACGTGTCAGGAGATAGGTGGGACGAAAAATGAAAACCGGACACAAATAAGAGTTATTTGCATAAAAAATATTGCCCGGGTTATTTGGCGCGAATCAGGGTCAGCCACGGGCTGTAGTGATCGACCCGGATCGGCAGGGTTTCGGCCAGGGCGCCGAAGGCGCGGTGCGGGTCGTTGAGGGGGAACACCCCCTGCACGCGCAAGTCGCGCACCTGAGGATCGACGCGCACAAAACCACGGCTGTACGGGCGCAGGGCGTTGACCACCTGTTCCAGGGAGTCGTCCAGCACACTCAGGTGCCCGGCGAGCCAGTCGGCCCGGAAGCCCTGGTTGCCGGCCAGCGGCTCGATGCGATCGGCCTGCAGCATTACGGCTTGGCCCTCCAGCACGGTGCGCTGCACACCGTTGCGCAGGGTCGCCTGCACCGAGTGTTCCAGCACCACCAGCCGTGTAGCCTGCGGCTCCTGGCTCACCAGGAAGCGCGTGCCGAGCGCCTGGATGCTGCCCTGGGCAGTGCGCACACGCAGCGGCCGTTGCGCATCGGCCGCCACCTGAATCACCAGTTCGCCGTGGCGCAGGATGATCAGGCGCTGGTGTGGGTCGAATTGCACATCCACCGCGCTCTGCGCATTCAGGCTCAGGCGGCTGCCATCGGCCAGGGTGAATGTCTGGCGCTGGCCGCGCGCGGTGTGCAGGTCGGCCAACAGGTTGTCGCCCAGCGGGCTGCGCGCCGCCAGCCACAGGCCGCCGCCCAGCAATCCCAGGCCGCCGATGGCGCGCAGCATGTCACGCCGCGAACCATGGGGCTGCAACAGCACTTGTCGCGCTTCACCGGGCAGGCGTTTTTCGAGGGTGCGCAGGGTGTTCCACGAGCCGCCCAGGCGCTCCTGCAAACGGGCCCAGGCTTGGGCGTGAGCCGGGTCCAGGGCCAGCCAGGCATTGAAGCGCTCCTGCATCCGCGCATCCGGTTTGCCGGCGCGCAGGCGCACCATCCAGTCGATGGCCTGCTCGCTGACCGGGTCCAGGCGCGCCTTGCTCACGGGGCCAGCTCGGCCAGGTAGCACTGGCGCAGGGCCTGTTTCATGTAGCGGCTGACGGTGCGCTCGGACAACTGCAACTTGTGCGCAATCGCCACGTAGCTCATGCCGTCCAGCTGGCTATAAAGGAACGTGGCCTTGACGATCAGCGGCAAGCCGTCGAGGGCACGGTCAATCGCCACCAGGGCCTGGATCAGTTGCAATTGGTCTTCGGGGGAGGGCGCCAAGGCTTCGGGGGCAGCGGCCAGGCGCTCCAGGTAGGCGGTTTCCAGACGGCTGCGGCGGTAGCGATCAAAAATCAGCCGGCGTGCAATGGTCGAGAGATAGGCCCGGGGTTGCTCGATGCTGTCGGGGTCGACCCGGGCGGCGAGCATCTGGCAGAAGGTATCGGCGGCGGTGTCTTCGGCATCGGCATGGTTACGCACGCGATGCTGGATATGTTGCAGCAGCCAACGGTGATGGTCGTTGAAAAAGAAGCCCAGCTTGCGGATTGGAGGTGACTGCACGGGTCGACTTTCTCAGGGTGGTATTGTGAATCGTTCTCAATACTACCTTTTGTGCGAGGGGGGGGCAACAACCGGTAATTGTAGGAGCGAGCTCGCTCCTACATAAAACGGCATTCCAGCTCTACAGGGCCGGTTGTGCGCAGCCATCCAGCGCCTGGTCGACCAGCAGCTGCACGCCTTCGAGCATCCGGCAAAGGCCCAGCGCCACGCTGCGGTGCGTACCGTCGACTTCAAAGGCCAGGTGCGTGGCGATCACGTTGATCGACGCCAGGTCTTGCGAGGCATTGATCAGCAGGGTTTCGGCGTCCAGGTCGGTGCGCACGGTAAATAATGCTGCTGACGCCGGGTCGCTGGGTTGAGCGGTTGGGGTGGGGGGCTCGGGGTGCAGATAGTGGTTGATCGCACGATCCGCCGCATCGCGCAGAAGACTGGCATCGTAGCTGGGTGGGGGGTTGGGGCTGTGTTTGATCATGGTGAAGCTCCTGGTAGGTGGAGCTGCCACCGTTCGCGGTCAAACGAGTAGGGTGGCAGCTGTACGCGGGTTGACCGACCGGAAACCAGTGATTCCGGCATACCCGAAGGTATCCCGCGCACAGCTGCCGCGACACGATACATCAGACATAAGAAAAACGCCTGAAATAGGTCTGGGGTGCTTTAGCGTACTGGTTTGGTCGGACGGTCAAATCCGGCCGCTGATTTGGCAGCGGCAACGGGAAGGTTAGTCAGCACCTTTCCGAGGGACAACCTGAAACGGATGTAGGAAGCATCTGGTGCGCCCGCGTTAAGGTGCGCAGATCCTGCAAACACCGATAAACCCTGTGGGAGGTGTCGAGCTTTAGCGAGGCTACGATAGCGGTTGGTCAACCAATATCAATGCCAGCAGTACCGCCGCCATCGCAGCCTCGCTGGGGCTCGACAGCTCCCACATTGTTTTGGGCCAGATGGCATTGCGTGTTCGCAGTAGGACGCCCGCGTTAAGGTGCGAAGATCCTGTAAACACCGATAAACCCTGTGGGAGTTGTCGAGCTTTAGCGAGGCTACGATAGCGGTGGGTCAGCCAATATCAATGCCAGCAATCCCGCCGCCATCGCAGCCTCGCTGGGGCTCGACAGCTCCCACATTGTTTTGGGCCAGATGGCATTGCGTGTTCGCTGTAGGACGCCCGCGTTAAGGTGCGAAGATCCCGCAAACACCGACAAACCCTGTGGGAGTTGTCGAGCTTTAGCGAGGCTACGATAGCGGTAGGTCAGCCAGCATCAATGCCAGCAATACTGCCGCCATCGCAGCCTCGCTGGGGCTCGATAGCTCCCACATTAATTTGGGCCAGCTGGCATAACGAGTTCGCTGTAGGACGCCCACGTGAAGGTGCGCAGATCCTGCAAACACCGATAAACCCTGTGGGAGCTGGCTTGCCTGCGATAGCTTAGGCACTGGCAACATTGATATCCGCCCCTGCAACGATCCGGGCAATGTTTTTGATCGCTCCCACAGGACGTGGGAGCGATCCGTCAATCAAGACGCTATCAGGCGATAGCATCCCAGGCGCGGTCGCCTTTTTCGTCCTTGATACGGGTCGGCAGACCCATCACGTCCAGTGCCTTGAGGAACGGCTCGGCTGGCAGTTCTTCAACGTTGGCCATGCGTTGCACGTCCCACTCGCCACGGGCCACCAGCAGCGCAGCGGCTACCGGTGGTACGCCGGCGGTGTAGGAGATGCCCTGGCTTTCGGTTTCGGCAAAGGCGTCTTCGTGGTCGGCCACGTTGTAGATGAACAGCTCGCGTGGCTGGCCATCCTTGGTGCCCTTGACCAGGTCGCCGATGCAGGTCTTGCCGGTGTAGCCCGGTGCCAGCGAGGACGGGTCAGGCAGCACGGCCTTGACCAGTTTCAAAGGCACCACTTCCAGGCCTTCGGCGGTGGTGACCGGTTTCTCGGAGAGCAGGCCGAGGTTGTTCAGTACGGTGAACACATTGATGTAGTGTTCGCCGAAGCTCATCCAGAACCGCACGTTGGGCACGTCGAGGTTTTTCGACAACGAGTGCACTTCATCGTGGCCGGTCAGGTACAGGTTCTGTGAACCCACTACCGGCAGGTCGTCGGTACGTTTTACTTCGAACATGGTGTTGCTGGTCCACTGGCTGTTCTGCCAGCTCCACACCTGCCCGGTGAATTCGCGGAAGTTGATTTCCGGGTCGAAATTGGTGGCGAAATATTTGCCGTGGCTGCCGGCATTGACGTCGAGAATGTCGATCGAATCAATGCGGTCAAAATGCTGTTGTTGCGCCAGCGCCGCATAGGCGTTGACCACACCTGGGTCAAAACCCACACCGAGGATCGCAGTGATGTTCTTCTGCTTGCACTCCTCCAGGTGGTTCCACTCGTAGTTGCCGTACCACGGCGGGGTCTCGCAGACCTTGCCCGGCTCTTCGTGGATGGCGGTGTCGAGGTAAGCCACGCCGGTATCGATGCAGGCACGCAGTACCGACATGTTGAGGAAGGCGGAGCCGACGTTGATGACGATCTGCGATTCGGTTTCGCGGATCAGTGCCTTGGTCGCTTCCACGTCCAGGGCGTTCAGGGCAAAGGCCTGGATCTGGGCGGGTACCTTGAGGCTACCCTTGGCCTTGACGCTGTCGATGATGGCCTGGCATTTGGAGATGTTGCGCGACGCGATAGCAATACGACCGAGTTCGTCGTTGTGCTGCGCGCACTTGTGGGCCACCACCTTGGCGACACCTCCTGCACCAATGATAAGAACGTTCTTTTTCAATTGCTTTATCTCTCCTTTATCTGTCCGCTTTACGAAAGGCTGGACAGGTAGTCGTCGTAACCAAATTCACGAACCACTTCGACTGTACCGTCGAGTTGTTTCACTACGATGGACGGCATTTTCAGGCCGTTGAACCAGTTTTTCTTGACCATGGTGTAGCCTGCCGTGTCGATGAACGACAGTCGATCGCCGATGGCCAGCGGCTGATCAAATTGATATTCGCCGAAGATATCACCGGCCAGGCACGACTTGCCGCACACCATGTAGGTGTGTTCGCCATCGCTTGGCGCCAGTTTGGCGTTGAGGCGATAGATCAGCAGGTCCAGCAGGTGGGCTTCGATGGAGCTGTCGACCACGGCTAGGTTTTTGCCGTTGTACAGGGTGTCGAGCACGGTCACTTCCAGGGAGGCGCTGTTGGTGATCGCTGCTTCGCCGGGTTCCAGGTACACCTGCACGTCGTACTTCTGCGAGAACGCCTTGAGGCGCTGGCAGAACGCGTCGATGGCATAGCCTTCGCCAGTAAAGTGGATGCCGCCGCCGAGGCTGACCCAGTTGACCTTGTGCAGCAGTGCGCCGAAACGTTCTTCGATGGTGTTCAGCATCTGGTCGAACAGGTTGAAGTCACCGTTCTCGCAGTTGTTGTGGAACATGAAGCCGGAGATCTGCTCGATCACGCCTTCGATCTTCACCGGATCCCACTCGCCCAGACGGCTGAAGGGGCGCGCCGGGTCAGCCAGCAGGTAGTCGGAGCTGCTCACTTGCGGGTTGACGCGCAGGCCGCGGGTCTTGCCCTCGCTGCGCTCGGCAAAGCGCTGCAGCTGGCTGATGGAGTTGAAGATGATCTTGTCGCAGTTGTCGAGCATCTCCTCGATCTCATCGTCGGCCCAGGCCACGCTATAGGCGTGGGCTTCACCTTCGAACTTCTGGCGACCGAGCTTGAGCTCGTACAGCGACGAGGACGTGGTGCCGTCCATGTATTCCTGCATCAGGTCGAACACCGACCAGGTGGCAAAGCACTTGAGCGCCAGCAGCGCCTTGGCGCCGGACTGCTCACGCACGTAGGCGATCTTCTGCATGTTGACCAGAAGCTTCTGTTTGTCGATGAGGTAATACGGGGTTTTGATCATTTTTCAGAGCCTGCGGCGGAGCCTGCCAAAAAAGGACAGGCATTGTGCCCGCACTTGCTCAGGATCGAAAGGTTAGTCAGCGGAATTTGCAGGCTTGGGCCTACAGGCCACTCAGGTATTGGTCATCAAATGGGTCCATAACCGTGTGGCCAGGCGGTCAGGCAGTGGTTTAGTCGCCAGGCGCACGCTTGATCGTCACGCGTAAACCCTTGTCATGGCCCCAGTGGAACCTATAGCGCCGAATTACGACGTAACGGGAAATACATCGCTGCTGGAGCTACGACTTTGACTGTCCAACTGAACGCTCACTCATCTGTCTATCCACCGAACTACCTGGCCAACGAGAACGCCAATCCAACTGCCAAGGGGGAGGTTGCTGCGTCTTCCAGGCAAAAGCGTGGGGTGGCGTCAGCTTCGGCGTTATGGCCACAACACTCAGTCATAAGAATTTCCCTGATGGGCATGAGTAAAGCGCAAGAAGAATTTACCAAAGCCAACATCAATAAATGGGCGCCTCACGTCAATCTGCACTTTGAGTTCACTGACGCCGCCGACGGGGATATCCGGATTGCCGCAGACAACGATATTTCCGGTGGGCATTCGTACTTGGGTACCCGCTCGCTCTATGTACCGCCCGACAAACCTACAATGGTCATCGGCCTCAAGGGTGGGCCGAATGCTTATAACGCCGGTACGATCCAACATGAGTTCGGTCATGTTTTGGGGTTGCAACATGAACATCAGCACGAAAACAATGATTTGGATATCAATTGGTCCGAAGTCAAGAAAACCTACATGGATAAAGGTGGGGAGAAAGAACTAAAAGCGAATTTTGGGCCGTTGGTTTCCGATGTTGTGTCATCTGACTATGATCGTAAATCCATCATGCATTATGGTTTCAATTCATCCTGGCTCAACAGTGGAGATGCTATTGGGGACAGCAATGAGCTCTCCGAGGGTGATATCCACTTTGTCCGCTCGCTCTATCCACCCGAGGTCAAGAAAAAACCAGTTTCTGCCAGTTGGTGGGACTTCCGTCACGTTCAGCCGTCTCCATAAAAAGCCTGGGGCAGGCCGATCATGAGCAAGATTCGTGATCATCTACAGTAAAATGAGTTTGTCTCATTATGACCCGCTGCCGACAATAGCTCCCATACCAACACATTGGAGTTTTTGTCATGGCTGTCGCTCATTCCCTTGGATTTCCGCGCATTGGACGCGATCGTGAACTGAAAAAAGCGCAGGAAGCGTTTTGGAAGGGTGAGCTGGACGAAGCCGGTCTGCGCGCCGTCGGCCGTGAATTGCGGAAGACCCACTGGGACTTGCAGAAAGAGGCCGGCATCGAGTTGCTGCCGGCTGGGGATTTTGCCTGGTACGACCAGGTGCTGACCCACTCGCTGATGTTTGGTGTGATCCCCGAGCGTTTCCGCCCGGCTGACGGGCATGCCACCCTCAATACCTTGTTTGCCATGGCCCGTGGCGTCAGCGACAGCTGCTGCGGCGGTGCCCACGCCCAGGAAATGACCAAGTGGTTCGACACCAACTACCACTACCTGGTGCCTGAATTCAGCGCGGACCAGCAGTTCCACCTGGGCTGGGACCAATTGTTCGAAGAAGTCCAGGAGGCCCGCGACCTGGGGCACACCGTCAAGCCGGTGGTGATCGGGCCGCTGACGTACCTGTGGCTGGGCAAGGCCAAGGGCGGTGACTTTGACAAGCTCGACCTGCTCGACCGCCTGCTGCCGCTGTACGGGCAGATCTTCCAGCGCCTGGCGGACCTGGGCGTGGAATGGGTGCAGATCGACGAGCCGATCCTGGTGCTGGATCTGCCCCAGGACTGGAAAAACGCGTTTGAACGCGCCTACAACCTGATCCAGCGTGACCCGCTGAAAAAACTGGTCGCCACTTACTTTGGCGGGCTCGAAGAAAACCTCGGCCTGGCGGCCAACTTGCCGGTCGATGGCCTGCACATTGACCTGGTGCGTGCACCTGACCAGTACCCGACGATTCTCGACCGTCTGCCGGCCTATAAGGTGCTGTCCTTGGGGGTGGTCAACGGGCGGAACGTCTGGCGCTGCGACCTGGAAAATGCCCTGGCTACCTTGCAGCACGCCCATGAACGCCTGGGTGATCGCCTGTGGGTTGCGCCGTCCTGTTCGCTGCTGCACAGCCCGGTGGATCTGGGGCGTGAAGACAAGCTCGACGCCGAGCTGAAAAGCTGGCTGGCCTTCGCCGTACAAAAGTGTGAAGAAGTCGCCGTGCTGACCCAGGCCATCAACCAGCCCGAAGCGCCGAACGTGCTTGCTGCCTTGGCCCAAAGCCGCGCCGTGCAAGCGGCCCGCGGGGCCTCGCCGCGTATCCACAAACCGGCGGTACAAGCTCGCGTGGCGGCTATCACCGCCAAGGACAGCCAGCGCCAGTCGCGGTTTGCCCAGCGCATCGCCCAGCAGCGCGCCGGCCTTGACTTGCCGCTGTTCCCGACCACCACCATTGGTTCGTTCCCGCAGACCGCGTCGATCCGCCTGGCGCGCCAGTCGTTCAAGGCCGGCAAGTTAAGCGAGGCCGAATATGTCGAGGCGATGCACAGCGAGATCAAGCACGCCGTTGAAGTGCAGGAAAACCTTGGCCTGGACGTGCTGGTGCACGGTGAAGCCGAACGTAACGACATGGTCGAGTACTTTGCCGAACAGCTGGACGGCTATGTATTTACCCGCTTTGGCTGGGTGCAGAGCTATGGCTCTCGCTGCGTGAAACCGGCGGTGATCTTCGGCGACCTGAGCCGCCCGAAAGCCATGACCGTGGAGTGGATCCGCTATGCCCAAGGCCTGACCGACAAGGTCATGAAGGGCATGCTGACCGGCCCGGTGACCATGCTGATGTGGTCATTCCCCCGCGAAGACGTGAGCCGCGAAGTGCAGGCCCGGCAACTGGCGCTGGCGATCCGTGACGAAGTGGTGGACCTGGAAGCGGCGGGCATCAAGATCGTACAGATTGATGAAGCGGCGTTCCGTGAAGGCCTGCCCCTGCGCCGGGCCCAGTGGCAGCACTACCTGGACTGGGCCACCGAAGTGTTCCGCCTGTGCGCCTCGGGTGTGCGTGACGAAACCCAGATCCATACCCATATGTGCTACAGCGAATTCAACGACGTGATCGAGTCCATCGCGGCGATGGATGCCGACGTGATCACCATCGAGACTTCCCGTTCGGACATGGAACTGCTGGACGCGTTCGAAGCCTTCGCTTACCCGAACGACATTGGCCCGGGGGTCTACGACATCCACTCACCCCGGGTGCCCGACGCCTCGGAAATGGCCAACCTGCTGCGCAAAGCCGCCCAGCGCATCCCGGCCGAGCGCCTATGGGTCAACCCCGACTGCGGCCTGAAGACCCGCGCCTGGCCGGAGACGGAAGCGGCGTTGATTCACATGGTTACAGCTGCCCGGCAATTGCGCGCTGAATGGGCGTAACTGCGGCTGACACAAATCCCATTGTGGGAGCGGGCTTGCCCGCGATAGCGGCAGTCCAGTGACTACTTCTGGCAACTGACCCACCGCCATCGCAGGCAAGCCAGCTCCCACATTTGATTTGCGGCGGCACCAAAACTCTCTGCCACGCGCAGCCCCCCTGTGGGAGCGGGCTTGCCCGCGATAGCGGCAGCCCAGTCACCACTTCTGGCAACTGACCCACCGCCATCGCAGGCAAGCCAGCTCCCACATTTGATTTGTGGCGGCACCCAAATTCTCTACCACACGCAGACTCCCTGTGGGAGCGGGCTTGCCCGCGATAGCGGCAGCCCAGTCACTACTTCTGACAACTGACCCACCGCCATCGCAGGCAAGCCAGCTCCCACATTTGATTTGTGGCGGCACCAAAACTCTATGCCACGCGCAACCCCCCTGTGGGAGCGGGCTTGCCCGCGATAGCGGCAGCCCATTCACTGCTTCTGGCAACTGACCCACCGCCATCGCAGGCAAGCCAGTTCCCACATGTGGATCTTTGTGCTCAAAGGTATTTGAGCCACGCTATATCCCGCCGCCGGGCCTTCAGCCGGGCAAACCAGCGCACGGGCAGGTACAACGCCAGCGGCAGTAACAACGCCACCAGCCACACCGCCCCCACGCTGTCGAACCCAAAGTGCGTCCCCTGGTTTAGGCCAAACAGCGCCACCCCCATCACGTACAACACCTTCAGCACATACAGGTGCAGCAAGTAGAAGAACATCGGCGCCGCGCCGAACACCGCCAGTATGTCGATCCAGCGCCGCTGCCCGGCGCGTTCAAAGGCCAGCAGCAACAGCAGCCCCACGCCCAGGGTCAGCGTCAGGAACAGCAATGACGGCGGATACTTGGTGATATTGAAGAAGCTCATCCAGGTCTGCACCGGGCTGTCATGGCTGTGCCACGGTGCCTCACCGTAACCATTGATCGTGCGCAACACCCCAAAGCCCACCAGAGCGCAAATGCCCGCCAGCAACAGATACCGCTGACGCCGCGCCGCCGGCATCGCCCCGGTAAACCAGGGGCCGAGGCTGTAACCCAGGGCAATCACCCCGATCCACGGCAACACCGGGTAGGTCGTGCGCAGGCGCAGGGTGTCGCTCACCTCGATCCAGCTGCGCTCATGCAGGATCGTCCAGGGAATATGCCACGCCGACCCCGCTGCGAAATGCACGCCATCAAGCAGGTTATGCCCGCCAATGATCACCAGCGCCAGGCCGATCAGCAGCGGGCGGGGCAGCCACACCAGCGCGGCGAGGGCGATCATGCTCACGCCGATGGCCCAGATCACCTGCATATAGATCACGCTGGGGGGCAGTTGGAAGGTCCAGGCGAAGTTCACCAGGGTAAATTCCAGCACCACCAGGAACAGCCCGCGCTTGAACAGAAACGCCGCAACATCGCCACGGCCTTGGTACTTTTCGCCGTACAGATACGCCGACAAGCCGGTCAGCAACACAAACACCGGCGCACACAAGTGGGCCAGGGTGCGGCTGATAAACAGCGCCGGCTCCGTGCTGTCGATGCTCATCGGGTCGCTGACCTGGCGGTGCAGCAGGAACGTCTCACGCACGTGGTCGAGCAACATGAACAGGATCACCAGGCCACGCAGGGCGTCGATGGAGAGCAGGCGTTGGCGTAAACGGGCAGCGGGAACAGCGTCGGTCATGGTGCAGGGTCGCCGGCGGGAATGTAGGGGCGGTTATCTTATAACATTGGTCGGCAGCTGTGGATTTCTCAGTCGGAATCGGGCCCTGCAGGTGCTAGGGTAGGGCGCAGACTTTGACCACCCTGGAGTGACTTATGAGCGTCCTCGTTGATATCAAGGCTGTCGTGCAATTCTGGACGGCGGCGAGCCCATCACGCTGGTTCAAGAAAGATCCACAGTTCGATGCCGAGTTTGGTGCCCGCTTCCACGAGGCGCACTTCCAGGCAGCCAGGGGCGAACTGGAACATTGGATGGACGAGCCCGAAGGCGCGCTGGCGCTGCTGATCCTGCTCGATCAATACCCGCGCAACACCTTCCGGGGTACTGCCCATATGTTCGCGACCGATCCACTGGCCAGGGCTTATGCCGCACGTATGATCGACGCCGGGATGGATCGGCTGATTGATCCGGCATTGCGGGCGTTTTGCTATTTGCCTTTCGAACATTCCGAAAGCCCTGAGGACCAACAACGGTCTTTGGTCTTGAACAAGCAGCTCGACGCCAGTACCTATCACTGGGCCAAGGAGCACGCCGAGATCATCGAGCGATTCGGTCGCTTTCCGCACCGCAACGCGGCGTTGGGCCGGGTGACGACTGAGCAGGAGCAGGCGTTTCTCACGGGCGGCGGATTTTCTGGCTAGTATTCCTCGCGGGAATGGGCCGATAAAAAAGCGACATTGTATTTATCGCCGCACATCTCGTAGCGTGGCTGCTCACCCAAGGAGATGCCACCGTGACTGACCTGCCGATGCGCTTATATGTCGATGCCCTGTTCACCAGCCCGTATGCAATGTCGGTGTTTGTGACCCTGCGGGAAAAAGGCCTACCGTTCGAGGTGCGCCCCCTCGACCTTGACGCGCTGGAGCAGCAGTCTCCGGTGTTTACCGGGCTGTCCGTGACCCAGCGGGTGCCGACCCTGGAGCAGGCTGGGTTTGCCTTGTCCGAGTCGTCGGCGATTACCGAGTACCTGGAGGATGTGTTCCCGCAGGTGCCGGTGTATCCCAGGGAGCCGCGCCAACGTGCGCGGGCACGGCAGATTCAGGCATGGTTGCGCAGCGACCTGCTGGCGATCCGCCAGGAACGCTCGACACTGGTGGTGTTTTGCGGGGTCCAGTATGGCCCGTTATCAACCCAGGCCCAGGTGGCGGCCGACAAGCTGATTGCGGCGGCGCAGCAATGGTTGGCCGAGGGCGACGACTACCTGTTTGGCCAATGGTCGATTGCCGATGTGGACCTGGCCGTGATGCTCAACCGGCTGATCCTCAATGGCGATCCGGTGCCCGCGCGGTTGGTGGCATATGCCCAGCGTCAGTGGCAGCGGCCATCGGTACAGGCCTGGGTCAACCAGGCACGTCCGGCGTTGTAGCGCCCAGCGGCCATTCCTGCGCGACTCGGCGGTCGAGGTCTTCCCAGTCTTCCATGCCGAGCACCCGGGTGGTGTTCAGGCCGCGTATGTAGCCGCGCAACTGCTGGGCGGCGGCGCTGGCCTGATCGGCATCGGCAGTCGGGTCCTGCAGGACGTTTTCGTACTCGATCAGATAGTCGGCAACGCGCTCGCGATACTCTGGCAGGACGGCGTTGCGGATGCGATCAAAGGTCTTCTGATGGGGTTTCATGGAGAGGTCCTTCTTATAGATTTTATTGTGTGCCGGTGTCGCAACCGTCAGTGTGGCATGGCTTCGCGGCTGAAAGCCTCCACTGCGGACACCAGGCCCTTGGCGGCCAGCACCACCAGTTCAGCGCCTTTCTCAGGCGTTGCCAGGGCCGGGTCGGAACCCATCCGGCCATCCGGGTGGCGGGCGCGGAAATCCTGGGCCTCGCGGATCGGGCCGGAAGACGCTATCTGCGGTGAATAGTCGGCGGTCTTGATCAAGTCCGGATAAGCCCATTGGGTAATCGCAATCTCGGAAGGGGTGGCATGGGTGCCATGCCCCGTCGGGAACTGCGCGCGCGCCAGTTCGCCAACACCTTCCAGGTCCCACCAGTTGCACAGCTTCAAGGCAAAGCCGGCAGGGCGACGGGCGAAGCTGGCCTCGGCGTACAGTTCGGAAAAGGCGGCTTCGATGGTGGCGATATTGCCGCCGTGGCCATTGAGAAACAGGATCTTCTCAAAGCCGTGGGCCGCCAGGGAGCGGGTCCAGTCACCGATGGCGGCGATAAACGTCGACGGGCGCAGGGAGATGGTGCCGGGGAACCCAAGGTGATGCTGGGCCATGCCGATATTGAAGGTCGGGCCGACCAGGATATCGGCGTCTTTTTGCGCGTGATGGGCAATGATTTCCGGGCACATCCAATCGGTGCCCAACAGGCCGGTGGGGCCATGTTGTTCATTGGAACCGATAGGAATCACCACGGTGCGGCTACGGTCGAGAAATTGGCTTATCTCGATCCACGTTGACTGGTGCAAAAGCATTGGAGGTTCTCTCTCTGGTCAGGCTCGGCCTTCCAGATACTACCTCAACCGGCGCTGGCGATCTGGCGCGGCTTGCAATTGAGGTAGGGCGAGGATTTCAGCCAGCGCTGGTCGGGGTACCAGGAAAACATGAACTGGCCATCCTTGAGTTTGTCCACCACCTGGCGCGCCACCTGCGGACGCACGGCGGGGCAGCCCTGGCTGCGGCCGATGCGGCCTTCACGCTTGCTCCACAAGGGGCTGACGTAGTCGGCGGCGTGGATCACGATGGCACGGTCGCGGGCCTGGTCATTGAACCCCGGCTCCAGGCCGTCCATGCGCAGCGAGTAGCCATGGGTGCCCTGGTAGCTTTCCTGGGTGCGGAACAACCCGAGGCTGGATTGATGGCTGCCTTCGCTGTTGGAGAACTGGGTGGCGAAGTTTTCCCCGGATTTTTGCCCGTGGGCTACCAGGTCGCGTAGCACCAGCTTTTTTTGCCGCAGATCGAAAATCCACAGGCGACGGGCGGTCGAAGGTTGCGAGTAGTCGATCACGGCCAGGCGTTCAGAGCGTTCCTGGCCGTTATTGACAGCACATTGCATCGCGCTGAGGGCACTTTTAAGTACAGTGGGATTGAGTTCTGGAGCCGAGCGCGCCAGGCTGTTATACAAGGTATGAGGTTTGGCATTCTCTGCGAAGGCACCCGTACAGAACGCGCCCAGGGTGGCGGCGATCAGGCCGAGTCGGCAGTAAATATTCAGCATTTATCAAGCATCTCCGCCGTAGATTGGAGCTAAGCCATTGTTCAAAAAACACGCATGTTACTTGAGCCTTTGCTTGCTCGTAGCACCATTGGTCGCCATGCCCGATGAACTGCCAGTCGAGCCGCCAAACCCAGTACAGCTGGCACTTGGGCAGTTGTCGAGTGTTTGCCCCGATTTGGCGACCCAACTGGATACACCGGCCGAGCTGCGGCTGCAGGCTTTTTACCAGCAACAAGGCAATGCTGCCCTGTGGTCGGTGGACGATCGCCGAACGGCCCTGCAGGGCCAGTTGCTGTTGCTGGCCGACGACGGCCTCGATCCGGCGCACTACCGGCTGCCTGACGTGGCAACCACCAGCAATGTGCTGTGTACCGACTTCGCAACCAGCCAGCACTACCTGCAGGCCCTGCATGACTTGCACTATGGCCGTTTGCAGCAGGCCCATTACGAGCCGCTGTGGCATTCCCAGCCGCCAACTGAGGATCCGGCCGTTGCGGTGCTGGCCCTGGCCAACGCGGGGCTTGCGGATATGCCGGCGGCGTTCGACCAGGCCCGGCCCGCAGCCGGTCTGTATCGTAGCCTGCGCGCGGCCTATGCCACCCAACGCCTGCAACCCTTGCCGCAGTGGGGTGTGATTGCCGACGGCCCATTGCTGCGTCCCGGCGGCGAAGACCCACGGGTGCCGGCCCTGGCCCGACGCCTGGTCAGTGGCGGCCAGTTGGCGAGCGTGCCCAAGGGCAATCAATACGGCAATGAGCTGGTGGCGGCGGTGAAGCGCTTCCAGGCCAGCCATTCGTTGCAAGCCGACGGGGTGATCGGCCCGGGCACGGTGGCCGAGCTTAACGTCAGCCCGGCGGTGCGCCGCGAGCAACTGCGGGTCAACCTCGAACGTTTTCGCTGGCTGGCCCAGGACCTGGAGCCGGATGGCATTCTGGTCAACGTCGCGGCGGCCCAGTTGAGTGTCTACCAGGGTGGTGTGCCCGTGTGGCAGACCCGCCTGCAGGTGGGCCGCGCCGAACGGCAGACGCCGCTGCTCAAGTCGCGCATCACACGCTTGACCCTCAACCCTACCTGGACCATCCCGCCGACCATCATGCGCGAGGACAAACTGCCGGCCATCCGCCTGAACCCGGAGTACCTGCGCCAACAGAACCTCAAAGTGCTCGACAGTGAAGGCCGCGCCCTGTCGCCCGAGCAGGTGGACTGGTCGCACCCCGGCAACATCCTCCTGCGCCAGGACGCCGGCCCGCGCAACCCGCTGGGCAAGATCGTCATGCGCTTCCCCAATCCATTCTCCGTGTACCTGCACGATACGCCCAGCCAACCGTTGTTCAGCAAGGGGCCACGGGCGTTCAGCTCGGGGTGTGTGCGGGTGGAGCAGCCGATGCTGCTGCGCGATCTGCTGGTGAACCCGGCAGAAAAAGCGCGGACCGAGGAATTGCTGGCGACCGGGCTGACCCATGAGTTCCGCCTGGCCACGCCGGTCCCGGTGTTGCTGGGGTACTGGACGGTGCAGGTGGATAGCCAGGGGGCGTTGCTGTACGCGCCGGATATCTATGGCCGCGATGGCGTGCTGTTGAAGGCCCTGGGCGCGGTCCTGTAGGTGCGCAGCGAGGCGCAATATGAGACCCGGTTGGCATCCTTGAAAAATTAACCATCAGGCATTTCTCAAACACTCAAGAAACCGACCAAGCTTGCCGACGTGATGGGTACATACCCAGGAGCGTTCAATATGAGCAGTCAACATTTGGCAGTCGGTATCAGCCTGTTTTTCGCGCTCGTCAGTGGCACTGCCCAGGCGGCGCCCGTGAGCCACGGCGTTATCCATTTCCGCGGCAGCATCGTCGAGGCAACATGCACTACGGGCGATGGGGCGGGGGCGACATTGGCCCTGAGTGGTTGCCCGCAGTTTGTACCCGCAAGCAACGTCAGCGCCCAGGGTGTCGAGCCGGTGCGTACCGTCAGTGCCTTGGACCACTCGGTGGTCAAGGTCAAGATGGTGACTGAAACGCGCGATGGTCGTTACTTCGATCGGCAATACAACTTGAGCGATGCGGCAGGCAAACCGTTGCGTTCAGGGGCTTACCTGGTGACGCTGAGTTATCCCTGACCCGACGACGTTGTCGCGATGTCGAAGGTCCGGCTCGCAGGGGCGTGTTGCCACGAACTTTTCGCGTCAGCCTGGAGATTCAACGCGGGTTGATCAGGTAAAGTCGGCGTCTTCAGGATGAAACGTCAGGTAACAAACGATGGGGCAGTTTATACGGCAATCGGTCTTGGGCCTGCTGGTCATGGTGTTCACCACGCTGGCCGTGGCGCAAACGGCGCCTCCGGCATTGGAGAATGTGCCGCTGAACCAGCGGGTGATCGACCTGACCCATACCCTGGATACCTCGACCCAGCAGCGTCTGACTGAGCAACTGGCAGACCTCGAACAACGCAAAGGCGCGCAAATCGCCGTGATGCTGCTGCCGACTACGGGCGACGCTGACCTCGAAACATTCACCACCCAACTGTTTCGCGCCTGGAAATTGGGGCGCAAGGGCATCGACGACGGTATTTTGCTGCTGGTGGTCAAGGACGACCGCACTGTGCGGATCGAAGTCGGTTACGGCCTGGAGGGGGTGGTCACGGACCTGTTGAGCCACCGGATTATCGAGGAGCAACTGAACCCGGCGTTTCGCCAGGGCGATTACGCTGGCGGTGTGCAGCGCGCCGTGGACGCCCTGACCGTGCTGGTCGAGGGGGGTGACTTGCCGGCAGTAGACCAGACCCGCGAAACAGTGGATGAAACTGCGGTGTTGCTGGCGCTGATTCTGGGGGCTGTCGGCGGGGTGCTGCTGGCCTCGGGCAAGCTGCATTGGCGCCGCGGCCTGATTGCCGGCCTGGTGCTGACCGTGTTGCTGACGGCACTGGCCGCGATCAATGGCAAGGCCTGGCCGATCTATGTGCTGGCGCTGCCGTTTTGTATGTCGATCAGCGCGGCCCTGTTTGGCGCGTTATGGCAGGCCAAGGCGGTGTTTTATTGCGTAGTGGGGCTGATGACCTACAGCATCGGCCTGGGGTTGGTGGATCACTACCTGACTGAAGTGTCCTTTATGAACTGGCTGGCATGGCCGCTGGCCGCGCTGGCGGTGCTGGGCCTGTACCTGATCCTGTTCGCGGTGATGAAAGCCGCCTGGAAACACAGTCGGCTGGGTTTTTGCGTGCAATCGGTGATGGTGCTGGGGGTCTATGGCGCGGCGGGGTACATGCTGGAGATGGGGCTTGATGGCTGGTTGTTCGCCTGGCCCATCAGCTCGTTCGCGGCGTTGTTCATTTATGGTCAGGGCACGGGCGGGTCGAGCTCCGGTTCCAGTGACCGTTCAAGCTCCAGCTCCAGCTCAAGTTCAAGCTCCGGTGGCGGGTTTTCCGGTGGCGGCGGTTCCAGCGGCGGTGGTGGGGCCTCAGGGAGCTGGTGAGGCCCCGTGCCGGCTCAGAGCGTCATCACCATTTCATGCCAAGCCATCCCGCCGTGGTCTGACGCCGAGGGCTGCACATACTGGTAACCCATGCGCGTGTACAGCGGCACATGCTGCTCCTTGCACATCAAGTGGATGGTCTGTTTGCCCATCCCGCGCATGCGCTGCACAAAGGCTGTCATCAATTGCGTGGCGTAGCCCTTGCCCTGGTGCGCCGGGTCCACCACCACCGACATGATCACTACATTCGGCGCATCCGCTGAGTGCCCCACCAACTCCTTGAAGGCCTCATCCGACATCACCACATCATGGGCGCAACCGCCGTTGATAAAGCCCACTACCTGACCGTCCGCTTCCAGAATCAGGAAGCCTTGCGGGTACAGGGCGATACGCGTGGCGATCTTCTCCAGGGTCGCGGCTTCATCGCCCTCATAGGCGCTGATTTCGATCTCGTAGCAGCGGGCGGCGTCTGCCGGCGTGGCGTTGCGCAAGGTGAGGGCGGGCATGGGTATTCCTGGGCTGGGCGATTGAACGAGGGGCTGCATGATAGCGGGGTCGGTGCGCTGGCGAAAATCCCAGCGGCGGGCTTATTGCCGGTGCTTCTCCATCCTAATATCCCCGTCCGCCAATTGCTCAACCTCCACCCAGCCCAGGCGCTGGTAAAACCCACTGGCCCGGCTCGCTTGGGCGGTTTCCAGCCAGATCTGTCGATGGTGCTGGAACAACAAGGCTTCGGCCTGCTCCATCAGTTTGCGGCCCAGCCCGCGGCCTTCGAATTCGGGGCGGATGAAGGCGGCAAATACACAGCCGTCGTCGATATCGGCCATGGCAAACCCGACCGCTACACCTTGCACCTCGGCGACCCAGACGCAGGGCGCTTGCTGCATGGCTAATTGGATGGCATCGGGGGTGATGCCCATTTCTGCCAACTGCTCGTGGGACAGGTGGTTTTCCCTGACGCTGGTGCGAATGTCGAAGATGGCGTCGATATCTGCCGGGGTGGCGACTCTGATAGGGCTGTTCATGCAGTTCTCGCTGTTATCCATGAATTCAACGTCGTAGATCCCGCGTGCCGCCAGGGCGGTGAAGGGGCGGGTGAGCGGCCGTACATCACTCAGTTCCCAGGCGAGCCAACCTTCCTCGAAATAGCTGGCGCAGGCCGCTGGCACGTCCTCGGGGGTGAACGCACGCACTGCTTTTACCCGTACGATGGCGACGGCCACGCCGGTTTCATCTTCATCGCCATCGGTATGCAGGAAGCGCCCGTTCTCGACAATCAGCAGGTCCTGGGACGGCTCCAGTTGTGGCTGCCAGCGGCGGACTTCCAGGGTTTTTTCGCCTGCGGCGATGCGGCTGCCGCTGGGGCGCACGATGGAGAGGGCTTTGATGGTGCTGCTCCTAAAGAGGGGTGTTGTACTTCACTGCCGCCGCTGCCCGCGATGGCACGTTCAGACTTCTCAACAACCCCGACACATGGATGCGCACGGTAAACGGCGAAATATCCAGGGCCTTGGCGATTTCCTTGTTGGTCTTGCCTTGGGCGATCAGTCGCAACACCTCCTGCTGGCGCGCGGTCAGGGTGTTGGTGTCCAGGGGCAACAGCCCCGAGGGGGCGAACTTGACCAGCACCTCGCCCTGGCGGATGGCGAGGAGGGCCTGGCCGATTTCTTCGGGGGCGATGTTCTTGCCGATAAAACCATCGGCGCCCAGCGCCATCACCTGTTCGATCAACCCCGGGTCATCGACCATCGACACCACGATTAGCGTGGTGCGCCGCAGTTGCTGGCGCAGCTCGCCCAACTGGCTGATACAGGTCAGGCCGGGGAAGCGCAAATCGAGGATCAGGGTGTCGACTTCGCTGCCGCTCTTGAGCAGGTGCAGCACTGTATCCAGGTCGCCGGCCTGTTCCACGCGGGCCTCGGGCAGCAGGCGTTGCACGGTGCGCAGCATGCCTTCGCGAAACATGGGATGGTCGTCGGCGATGATGATCCGGCATGTCATGATGTGCTCCTCCCTGGGGCCAGGTTGTGTGGCGTGCTACTTTACCACTCTGCTCAGCGCCTGCCTGCTGGGGGCACAGTTTAGACGATGACCGTACAAGGACGTTGCCCATGAAGTTCGTGAAAGACGCCGAACTGGACCAAGCCAACCTGCGTATTGTGGTGGCCGTCTGCGCCATTGTGTACATCAGCCTGCTGGGCTTTTTGCCGGGGCAGTCGATGGACCGCTATGTGCCGGTGATTATTTATATTTGCCTGTTTCTGCTGGTCTCGGTTGTGCTGCGTCAGGTGATTGCACGCTGGCCCGGGCATTACCCGGCGCGACGGGTTTTCGGGATGATCCACGACTACACCGGCACCTCGTTCGGCCTGGTAGTCGGCGGCGAGGCGGCATTGCCGCTGTATGCGGTGATGGTCTGGGTCAACCTGGGCAATGGCATGCGCTATGGCTCGCGCTACCTGGCGATTGCCACGGGCCTGGCGTTGCTGGCGCTGCTGATTGTGTATCGGCTGACCCCGTTGTGGCAGGCGCAGCCCTTTATGGTGCTGATGCTGATGATTACCAGCACGGTGATCCCGGTCTACGCCCACCTGCTGCTGGAGCGCACGCGCAAGGCGTCTGAAGAGGCCACCGCCGCCAACCTGGAAAAGTCGCGCTTCCTCGCCCAGGCCAGCCATGATCTGCGCCAGCCCATCCACTCCATCGGCCTGTTTACGGCGTGCCTGCGTGAAGCGCGGTTGGGCGATGAGGAGCGGCGGCTGGTGGACAATATCGACCGTTCGCTGCTCAACGTCTCGCAGTTGTTCCGCTCCATTCTCGATCTCTACACCCTGGATAACGGCCGGCTGCTGCCCAAATACCAGGTGGTGCACCTGGGTGAGTGGCTGGCCGACCTGCTGCGGCAAAACGCCGAAGCCGCACGCTGGGCCGGCGTAGAACTGCGCCTGCGCCCCTGCGCCCACTGGGTGCGGGTGGATCCGGCGCTGTTGGCAACGATGGTGCAGAACGTGCTCTCCAATTGCTTCAAGTACGGCGGCCAGCGCCCGGTGCTGATCGGCGTGCGCCAGCGCGGCGGCGAGGTGCGGGTGGAGATTCACGACCAGGGCCGGGGGATTGCCGAGGAGCATCTGCCGCGGGTCTTCGAGGAGTTCTATCGCGTCCGCCACCTGCGCGACAAGGACGTGGAAGGGGTCGGCCTGGGCTTGTCCATCGTCAAGCGTCTGGGGCAGTTGATGGACATGGACGTGGTGCTGCGCTCCCGGGTGGGCCATGGCACGTCCGTCAGCCTGCGCGGGTTGCACCTGGCGACCGCGCCCCATCAACCCCCGGTGCGCGACGATGCACGCCAGGCGGGGCTGTTGACCGGCTTGAAAGTGTGCCTGGTGGAAGATGACCACAACGTGCTGCTGGCCACCCAGGCATTGCTGGAGCGTTGGGGCTGCCAGGTGCAGGCGGAGTCGAGCGGGCATAACCTGGTCAGCGATTGCGACATCATCGTCGCCGACTATGACCTGGGCAACCACGCCACCGGTATCGAGTGCATCGACCGGTTGCGTGCACAGCGTGGCGTGGCGGTGCCGGCGCTGATTCTGACCGGGCATGAGGTGGAGAAGATCCAGGCGGCGCTGCACGACCGGCAGATCGCCATTTTGTCCAAGCCAGTGCGCCCCGCTGAACTACGGGGCACCCTGCGCGACCTCAGCCAGGGGCCGGTTACTAGTTAAACGGCGTCAACCCGTTACCCCGGGCGCCCTTGGGTTGGCAGTAGGCGGCGGGTTTCATCATGCCAAAGCTGGCCACTGCAAACATCCCGCCGCTGGCACCGCTGGGCACGGAGCAGTTGTAGTCACCGGAAGCGGTGCTGGCGATGTAATAGGTGGTCATGGAGTCGCTGCGGACATTGGAGACACGCTTGACCGGCTCGCCGAGGTTGGTTTCCGAGAGGGTCTTGAGGTGGTCTTCGGTAGGCTTGATATTGCTGCAACCGGCAACACCGAGCATCAGGGCGCCCAACAGGGCAAGGCGGGCGACAGGGGAGTGCAGTTTCATGGCGTGTCTTCCTTGGGGTTGTTTTAGTGTTTTCAACGCACAACGATCCCTTGCACGGCGGGTTCGACGTGCTGGCGGGGAGCATTGGAGTACCGGGGAATATAGCGCCGGGGGCCTGCGGGGTCGATTAGCACAAGTGTGCTAATGGCACCTTGAGGTCACGGCAAACAGAGTGAATTCAGGGAGATTCGCATGCTGCAAATCAGACGCGCCACCGACGACGATGGACCTATCGCCTTCGACATTCGCCGTCAGGCGATCCGCGGCCAATGCATCGGCGCCTACACCGCCGAACAGATGCTGACCTGGACCCGTGGCGCGGCCGAGGACGGCTATACCGCGCTAATGGCCAAGCCGTTTTACCTGGGCTGCGTCGATGGCGAGCCGGTCGCCACGGGCATGCTCGACCCGGCGCACCGGGAAGTGGGGGCGCTGTTTGTGCTGCCCGGTTTTATCGGGCGCGGTTTTGGCCGGCAGATGCTTGAGCACCTGGAGCAAGTGGCGCTGGAGTTGGGGATTGAGGAGGTGGTGCTGGACGCGACGTTGAATGCCGCGCAGTTCTATCGCAGGCGTGGTTATGAAGGCTGCGAACAGTCCATCTATCATTCGCCTTCGGGGCTGGAGCTGGCGTGTATCCCGATGGTCAAGCGCCTGACTGTTTGAACGCCGCCCGCAGCCGCTCGATCACGCCCGGCACCGTGAGCCCGGCCGTCGCGGGTGGCGTCGGGTTCTCACCGAACTCGCGCCAGATAAACAGGGTGAGTTCGGCCCCATCCGTCGCCGCTTGCCCGTTGCTGCCAGTGCCGAAGTCTTGCAGCACCCGGTAGCGCTCATCCTCCCAGAACAGCGTTTCGACCCAGTCATAGACCGGGATCAAATGAAAATGCAGCGGGAAGCCGGGCATATGCCCAAAGCGGCTGATGTATAGCCACTTGGGTTGGAGCTGTACTTCCATCACCCGCTGGGTTTTCGCCAGCAGGCCACCCATTTCCGCCAGGGCCGCGTCGGGCAGGTCAGCCAGCGAGCTGATTGGCGTCTTGGCCCCCAGCATCAAATAACCGGGCAGGGCCGAGCCCAGGTGATGGTTGAGCAGCCAGTGTTCGGTTTCGTGGAGGATATGGGACGGAGCAATGTGCATGGCCGGGCACCTAGGTCGGGCCGGCAGGATACCAAAGGCAACCCCCTGTATCCCAGAAATGGGCGCGATCTGTGTCTTTCGACGGTCGGGTCTTGTGGGTACTGTCCTGCTCTTTGCTTTAACGCTGAGGCAATCATGGATCTACTGGCTACCCCTTTTGGCACCACCGACTGGTCGACCATCGAACCAGAGTTGCACCCTGGCGAAACCGGCAGCGCCCTATGGCGCACCTGCCATTTCGGCACCACCCGCGTGCGCATGGTGGAATACAGCCCTGGCTACCTGGCTGACCACTGGTGTTGGCGCGGGCATGTGTTGTTGTGCCTGGAGGGGGAGTTGCAGACCGAACTGGAGGATGGCCGCCAGTTCACCCTGACGGCGGGGATGAGTTATCAGGTGGGCAATGACAGGGACGGGCACCGGTCGAGCACAGCCACCGGGGCCAGGCTGTTTATTGTGGATTGATTAGTCGTCCATCGGCTGAGATGGATCCATCGTGGGGTTTTCAGAGTTTGGTGTCTCGGCACAACTCCCGTATTTGATGGGCGGTGTGGCACAAAGCTCTGCGCTCGGCAAAGATCCCTGTGGGAGTTGGATTGCTCGCGGTGGCCATAGGTATCTTCTTCTGGGTATGTGTACATATCCGTTGCTGCGGTTACGGCCACTTAGGGTTCCGCCCTTACGGCGGCTCACTTTGGAAGAGCCCCAAAGTAAGCAAAGGGCTCTTGCCCCACCACTCGGTGCCTCGCCTAGGCTCGGCATGCCCGCAGTCAGGCATTGCTCCGTGGGCCCGCCGCGATCGGCCATCCATGGCCGTGTCGCGGCTACCCCGGCATCCATGCCGGGGTGCCCACTGCGCAATACCTGCCTGCGGCCATCGTGGTTTAACGGGGCGCCTAAG
The DNA here is from genome assembly GCF_012985645.1 of Pseudomonas sp. WS 5410. Taxonomy (NCBI): domain Bacteria; kingdom Pseudomonadati; phylum Pseudomonadota; class Gammaproteobacteria; order Pseudomonadales; family Pseudomonadaceae; genus Pseudomonas; species Pseudomonas sp. WS 5410. The sequence goes on from NZ_JAAQWS010000030.1 coordinate 55,838, forward strand.
ATCAAAAGCCAGATCAAAAGCAGAGCAACAGCAACAGCAAAGCC
>NZ_JAAQWS010000031.1:0-54381 GCF_012985645.1 Pseudomonas sp. WS 5410
TATCGGCGCTTTGGTGAAGGGGTGGGGCGAAGTCTCCCACGGTCTGTACTGGCTAGAGTCAGATGCTGGCTTTTAGTCCCACCACCCCTACAAGTCTAACCATACAAGCTGGCTTGCCTGCGATAGCGTTGGGTCAGTACCGGAAAGGCTGGCTGACCCACCGCCATCGCGGGCAAGCCCGCTCCCACAGGGGGGGGGCTCGTTTGCAGTACGGGGTTGGCTAGACAACACAATTTGATGTGGGAGCTGGCTTGCCTGCGATAGCGTTGGGTCAGCACCGGATAGGCTGGCTGACCCACCGCTATCGCGGGCAAGCCCGCTCTCACAGGGGGCTCGTTTGCAGTACGGGTTTGGCTAGACAACACAATTTAATGTGGGAGCTGGCTTGCCTGCGATAGCGTTGGGTCAGCACCGGATAGGCTGGCTGACCCACCGCCATCGTGGGCAAGCCAGCTCCCACAAGGGGGCTTGTCTGCAGCACGAGTTTGGCTAGACAACACATAGCTCCCACAGGTTGAACATCCCTGTCTGTCAGAAGGTCGTGCGCAGGCCCACCTGCACGCTGCGCCCCGGTGCCGGTGCGATATCGCGCAGGATCGAGCTGGCATAGCGCACGGTCTGGTTGGTCAGGTTCTCGCCGTCAACAAATGCCAGCCACTGGCTGCCACCCAGGTTGAAGCGATAGCCGGCGCTGGCGCCCAATGTGGTGTAGCCATCGGTCCCGCTTTCGTTGTTCGGCACCCGACCCTGGCCAGCAGCATGCTCGACATCAATGCGCGCCTGCCAGCGATCCAGTTCCCACAGCAGGCCACTGTTCAGGCGCAGCGGCGCAATACGGGGCAGGGCTTCGCCGGTCTCCAGGTTGGTGGCGCGGGTGTAGTCGCCCGACAGTTCCAGGGCAAATTTGCCGTAGGCGCTTTCGCCAAGTTTCCAGTGATCCTGGGCTTCGAAGCCAACGAAACGTGCGCGTACGCCGGAGTAGGTGTATTCCGGGATGCCGTCGGCGTCTTCTTCGCCTTCGCCATTCAAGGTGCGACCGCTGTTCAGCAGGCCGATGTAGTTGGAGAAGTGGCTGTAGAACACGCCAAAACTGCCCTTGTGCGTGCCATTGTCAAAGCGCAGGGCCAGGTCGCTGGCCACGGCTTTTTCCTTGGACAACTTGGCGTCGCCCACTTCATAAGTGCCGGTGGCGACGTGGGCGCCGTTGGCGTACAGCTCGTAGAAGGTCGGCGCGCGCTCGGTGTAGCCCAGGGTCGCGGCCAGCGACCAGATGGGCGTGAGGGTATACACCGCGCCCGATGACAGGCTGCCAGCGGTGAAGCTGCTGGAGGTGTTGGCATTGGCAAAGCGCTCGCTGCCCTTGCCGTCCGGGTCGACAGTGGTGTGTTCCAGGCGCCCACCCAGGCTCAGTTTCAGGCGCTCGGTGGCCTGCATTTCTTCGAGGATAAACAGCGCGCCGGCATTGGTCTCGGTCTGCGGTACGAAGGCTTCCTCGCCCAGGGCGGAAAATTCGCTACGGCTGACCTGGGCACCGACGATGCCGTCGAAAGGCCCCATCGGCTGGTGCCGTGCTTCGATGCGCGCCTCATAGCCCTTGTTCTTAAAGGTGGTACCGGTTTCGCCGCCTTCGATTTCCCGGTGTTCGTAATCGGTGTAGCCAGCGTCGAGTTTGACCGAGGTAAACGGCCCTTGCAGGTTGCGGATTTCGGACGCAAAGGCGTAATGCTCTTGCTGCATGCGGATGCGCACATCCTGTTCGGCGGGCGAGCCGTAGTTGCTGTCGGAGTTGCTGTAGGACAGCCCGGCGTAACCGTCGTCCCAAGTGTAGGAACCGCCCACTGCGCCACTGTCCTGACGCCCATCGCTGTTGCCCAGGCGGCCGTTTTTGCCGGGGCCGTTTTCACTTTGCGGGGCATGGCGGCTGCGGGCGTAACCGGGGATTTTCAGGTCGTTGAATTGCCGTGCGCTGGCATCCAGGTGCAGGGCGAAGCTGCCGTTGCCGGCTTCCAGCTTACCGGCGCTGCTGCGGGTGGTGTCGGCGCCGCCGTAGCGCAACTCGCCCGCGCCATGGATGCCTTCGATGGCTTCGGTGGGGATGCGGTTGTCGAAAGTATTGACCACGCCGCCGATGGCGCTGCCGCCGTAGAGCAGGGCGGCCGGGCCACGGACGATCTCAATGCGCTCGACATTGACCGGGTCCAGCGGCACCGCATGGTCATAAGACAACGACGAGGCATCCAGCGCGCCGACGCCGTTGCGCAGGATGCGGATGCGGTCGCCATCCTGGCCACGGATGATCGGGCGGCTGGCGCCAGGGCCAAAGTACGACGACGACACCCCCGGCTGCTTGTTCAGGGTTTCGCCAAGGCTGCCTTTTTGTTGCAGGATCAGGTCATCGCCTTCCAGCACCGTGGTGGGCGAGGCCAGTTGTTGGCTGCCCAGCGGGTTGCCGGTGATGACTTGGGGTTGCAGTTCCAGGGCGTGGGCCTGGGTGCCGATCAGCAGGGCGGCGGCCAGCGGCGTCAGGCGCCAGAGAGGGGAGAGGGACATCGGGGGTTCCTTGGCAAAGCAGAGAAGGTTTGATATGAATGGTTACAATATAACATCTCTTTTTCGTCCGGGAAGCGGAACTTTTTCAACGGCTATAGTGAACACGGTGCTTCCGCCTGCCTGGCCTCTCGGCTAAGGTGCGCGGCTTCCTCTTTATTTACTTGGCAAAGGCCCGGCATGACCGCATCGAATAACAACCCCCTGCACGGCGTTACCCTGGAACAGGTGCTCACTGCACTGGTGGCGCATTACGAATGGGAAGGCCTGGCCGAGCGCATTGATATTCGCTGCTTCAAGAACGACCCGAGCATCAAGTCCAGCCTCACCTTTTTGCGCAAGACCCCGTGGGCGCGGGAGAAAGTCGAAGGCCTGTACGTCAAGCTGATGCGCACCAAACGCCCGCTGGACTGATCCCATGAAGCGCTTTATCGCGTCAGCGGCGGTGGCCGGCTGGGCGGGCCTGGCGATCCAGCAGTACCTGGTCCTCTACTCACGCTGGATGGCCGATGCCAGCCTGTTGGGTGGGTTGGTGAGTTTCTTCAGCTTCTTCACGGTGCTGACCAATACCCTGGCGGCGGTGGTGCTCAGTTATGCACTGGTGAATCGCCCTTCAGCCGGGCGCCGCTTTTTCCTGCAGCCTGCGGTCAGCAGCGGGATAGCGGTGAGTATCGTCGTGGTGGGCCTGGCGTATAGCCTGCTGCTGCGGCATTTGTGGAGCCCCGAGGGCTGGCAGTTTATCGCCGACGAATTGCTCCACGATGTGATGCCGCTGCTGTTCCTGGGGTATTGGTGGCGGTGTGTGCCCAAGGGGACGTTGCGCCTCAGGCACATCGGCTATTGGGCGATCTACCCGTTGCTGTACTTCGTTTACGTGCTGCTGCGCGGGCATATGCTGGGGCAGTATCAATACCCGTTTATTGATGTCGACACCTTGGGATATCCACAGGTGTTTATGAATGCGGGGGGGATATTGCTGGGGTTTGTGGCGGTGGCGTTGGCGATAGTGGGGTTGGACAAGATTCCCAAGGTAACGAAGGACTAATGTGGGAGCGGGCTTGCCCGCGATTGCAGTGGATCAGTAGCAAATGTGCCGACTGATACAGCGCAATCGCGGGCAAGCCCGCTCCCACATTTTGACCGAGTGAGCCCTATTCTTCGTCGCTGCCCTGGGCACGCCAGTAGCCCACGGCCTTGACGAACTCGTCGTTGAGCTGGTGCTTATCCAGCAGCACCCGCCGAACCTGGCGTGACAGCTTGGTCTCGGTAGCCACCCAGGCATACAGCGCCCCGGCCGGTGGCTGCAGGTGCTCCACCGTGGCCAGCAGGTCATCGACCCCGCGCATCACCCAGATCACTTCCACATCCGCCGCACTGTCGAGCGTCTGCTTTTCGTGCTCATCGGCAATTTCAATCACTGCCAGCACCTTGCGCCCCGCCGGCAGTTCTTCCAGGCGCCGGGCAATGGCCGGGATTGCGGTTTCGTCGCCGATCAGCAGGTAGCTGTCGAAGATATCCGGCACGATCATCGAGCCCCGTGGCCCACCGATGTACAGATGTTGGCCGACGGCAGCCTGCTCGGCCCAGGTCGACGCCGGGCCGTCGCCGTGCAGCACAAAGTCGATATCCAACTCCCCGATGGCCAGGTCGAAACGCCGTGGCGTGTAGTCGCGCATCGCCGGTTGTGGGCCCTCGCCCTTGATGGTGAAGGTCGGGCTTTGCAGCGCGGCCAGTTCGGCGGCGTTCTGCGGAAACAGCAGCTTGATATGGTCATCGCTGCCCAGGCTGATAAACCCGGCCAGTTGCTCGCCACCCAGGGTGATGCGGCGCATGCGCGGGGTGATATCGACCACCCGCAATACCTGCAGGCAGCGGCGTTTGATCTCGTGGGTGACGCGGTGGATGACGGGCTTGTTCATTCACTTTTCCCCTGTACAGGTTGGACGGCCGGGCCATCCACAATGGCTTGGGCGGTGCTGTTGAGCAGCCCCGCAACACGCGTGATTTCTTCCGGGCTCCAGCGCCCGTGGTGCAGTTGCAAGGCATGGCGCAGGTTGTGCACCGCCTCGTGGACCTCGGGTGGCCGGTCGTGGCCGCGTAGCGAACGCTTGCTCACGTCGATGCGCATGCGCACACCGTCCAGGGCAATTTTCTGTTCACTCAAGAAGAGACGTCCGGCGTCGGTGATTGTGTAGCGTTTTTTCCCGCCCTCGGCGTCGCCACTGATCAACTCGCTTTCTTCGAGGAAGGTCAGGGTGGGGTAGATCACCCCGGGGCTGGGGCTATAGGCGCCGTCGAACAACCCTTCGATCTGGCGGATCAGGTCGTAGCCATGGCACGGCTGTTCGGCGATCAGCGCCGGCAGAAGGATTTTCAGATCGCCCGGGGCAAAGACCCGGGGCCCCCGGCCACCGCGCTCGCGGCCTGGGCGTTTCTCGAAGCCGTCGCGGCCGTCACCGGGTTCACGGTGGGAATGATGGTCTCTCATTGTCATGCTCTCTGTGGGTGTCTAAGACATAACGTAAGATATATCTTATGGATCGAGCAATGCCTTCTGACGAACGGTAGGGCGCCAACCCCGGGTGCTATCACCGGCACCACAGGCTGATTTATAAATGGTCGGTTTAAATAGAGTTGTGGAGTTTTTGCTCTAAAGTAAGTTCTGCTTAGCTATAGCTATTCGTGTACTCCATTTCTTACGGAACGATGTCTTATATAGGTAAGCCGAACTAATGTTGCATGTATTACCGGGATGACAGGTAATACGTGACTTATTGAGTTTTCAGGATTTTTTCTGCCTGCATAGAGGGTTTGATAACTACGCGCTACACGGAAATGGCTGGCTTACCTGAAGTTGGAATCGGCAGATAATTTACTTGCGTCTTAGGACTCAACTTGGAGTTGGGCTTGTGGCGCGTCATGAAGTTTCGATCGAGTCGAATCTTTAACTTACTTAAAGTGACAACAGGTATTTAACGATGCTGAAAAAAACTGCTTTCGTCCTGCCACTGGTCTTGTTGGCTATCGGCTCTTCCAGCGTGTTTGCTGCCGGTGAAGCCACCAGTGTCATCAACATCAAGGCAACCATTCCTACCAAACAGTTCCACGCCCAGCCGGTGGATCCGGATTTCGGTAAGGATGAAACCATGTCCTACAACACCGTCACTGGCCAATTGAGCCAGATCCGTGCCACCTACGCGGTAAAAAATACTGACGGTTCGATCAAGGCCTACATCGAAGGCGGCCCGGCATCCCTGAGCAACGGCACGTCCTCCATCCCCCTGACCACTTCCTTCAACGGCGTGACCCTGACCGGTTCGCCACTGGAAGTCGTGGATGACGCCAGCTCCACCCCGGGCACCCAGGCCGATATGGTGGTTGTGGCCGCCAAGCCAGCCGACACCGACGCAGGCCTGTTCACCACCAACTACACCGTGGTGTTCGATCACGAGCCACGCGTTGCGCCGTAAAGGCGACCTGTTGATCAGTAAGCATCGGCTTATTGCTTAGCCCTACCGATCGACAGGCAGTCGCTGTCGGTTGATCGGTATTCAAGTATTCCCTGTGCGTAATCAGAGTATCCGTTCATGTTCCCGATGATTTTCATCGCGGCAGCGCTCGCCTTGTTGTTTTGTACGGGGGCGTTTGCAGCTGACGCGGCAACTGGCACAACCCCAAGAAGTTTGCTGTCCCAGGCCAAGGGTTTACCGGCTGACTTCGAGGAGCATTTTTTTGATGTGCCGTTGGCGGTACGGGTCGAACTGGATGAGGAGTTCGTCTCTGAGGCGATGATTGTCCTCACCCGCGACGACCGCCTGACCCTGCTGGATTTCACTGACCATGAAGGCAGTGTGATCAAGGATATCGAGCGCGACCGCTGGGGTGACTACCTCAAACAGGGTGTGCCGTTGGGGACCTGCGAAAGTGGCTGCCCGGATCAGTTGCTGGCGGTGCACTACAACCTGGAAAAGTCCCTGCTCACATTGCTCACCGAGAATGCCGAGCGTGAAGGGCAAGAATCGAAGTACTACTCCCTGCCCACGGGCGGCAGCACGGGCCTGATCGTGCGTAACCAGCTGAATATCAGTGGCGGCCAGGGCCAGGACCTGGGTGGACGCCTGGGGCTGGATGCCAGCGGCAGCCTGGGCAATTGGAACCAGGTGCTGAACATGCAGTTCTCGCGCTTGGGCGGCCCGGATGACGATGCCCTCAACCACGCCGTGTACTCGTTGTACTCCCAGCGTGAACTGCACGGTGAGTTCCTGCGCCTGGGCTATTTCACGCCTAACGCCGAAGGCCTGACCCGGCAACTGCGTACATTCGGCGCGAGCCCCGACACCGCCGTGGGCGTGATGTACGGCAGCTCCGACAGCCTGATGATCAGCAATCCCAAGCCGAGCATCTACCCCATTTACGTCACGGCCAATCGCCAGGCCTCGGTCGAGATTTACCGCAACGGGCTGTTGATCAACACCCAGGCCGTTACCACGGGCTTGCAGAGCCTGGACACACGGCCCTTGCCCGGCGGCATCTACGAGGTGGAAGTGCGCCTGGTGGAAGACGGGCAGATCACCAGCACCACCCAGGAGTTGGTGTACAAGCCCAATAACTGGCGCAACCTCGACAACCGCTGGCGCTACAACGTCTTTGCCGGGCAAGAAAGCAAACTGCTCAGCAACTGGGACGAGCAACCCAGTGGCGACCTGACCGCCGGTGCCTCCCTCAACTATCTGGCTCACCCTCGAGTGGTACTGGGGTTGTCCGGGCGCCAGGTCAAGGACAACATGCAGTACGGCACGTCCGTCGACTGGTCCCTGGCCAATAACGCCAGTCTCTACGCCAACATCTACCAGACCGATAGTTACGGCACCGGCGTCGACTTCAACAGCCTCTACAACTACGGGCTGGGCAGTGTGGTGCTCAACCACACCCGCAGTTGGCTGGATAACCGCAACACCTACGAAACCCTGCCCGACGGCACCCGCATTCGCCAGCGCGATATCTTTGTCGGCCAGACCAGCCAGTCGTCGCTGTCAGTGAACCATCGCCTGAGTAACCTGCGTTCCATCAACGCCCGGTTGGCTTATAGCGAAGGCAACGTTCAAGGTCTGGGGCTGGACCTGGGCTGGACCGAACGGGCTCACCTGTTTGGCAATGACGCCAACTGGCGACTGTCGCTGTTCGACCGTCCTGCCAGCTCCAGCACCGGCGACAAGCGCAATCGCGGGGTCGACCTGAGCGTCAGCCTGGCCCTTGGCAGCCCGGGCGAACAATGGTCGGCCAGCATCGGTACACGCACCTCCCGTGACGGTGGCCGCGACAACAACGGCTCGCTGAGCTATCGCCGCGACCTGCAGGATCATGTTCTGCAAAGTGTTTCGGCCACCGCCCTGGTTGACACCTACGGCGTCGGGCTGTCCGGCATGGCCAGCTTCCAGACCGATGCGGTCAATGGTGACGGTTTTGTGCAGCGCTCATCGTTCAATAACGACCTGACCGGTGGCCTCAACCTGGACAGCACCTTTGCCGTCGGCGGGCAGCGGATGGTGCTCACCAGCCAGTATGCCGGCAGCGGTTCGGGGATGATTGTCGACGTTGAAAGCGATGTGGACGACATCGTCCTGCGGGCCGATGACTTGAGTGGCGGCAGCACCATCTTGCGACCTGGGCGCAACTTCATCCCAATCGCCGCCTACAAGGGCAGCTCGGTCAGCTTCGACTTCGACGGCAACCACGCACCTGCGGCCAATATCCAGCCACCGCGCACGGCCTACCACCTGAACAAGGGCGGCGTGGATTATCGCAAGATCAGCGTGATGCGCACCGTCACCGTGCTCGGGCGCCTGGTGGACCCTCAGGGCAAACCGCTCAAGGGCCACCACATTCTCAACCACGCCAGCCGTGGGGTGAGCGAGGTCGATGGGTTTTTCTCCCTGGAAATGAACGCCAGCTCGCCGACCCTCGAGGTGCGGCGTAACAACCAGCTGCTGTGCCAGTTCCGCCTGGATACCGCCAATGCGCACAGTGAAAACGACGTGCTGATGATTGGGGATTTGCGCTGCACGCCGGACACCCTGGCCGACTCCACCTTTACCCAGCAGACCGCAGGTTGAGTGGCATGACGAGATTACCGACCACCATGAAACGCATCAGAACTTTGATCTGCCAGTTGGGAGGAGTAGGCGCTACGTTGTTGTTCAGTTCGACGGCGGTGGCGCTGACCCAGGACATCACGGCCGTGTTTACGCCGGACCCCGGCAATCCGTTTGTGAACCAGTTTCGTAATACAACGCCTATCAGTTCTATTTGCGAGTCTCACATTCCAAACCAGTGCAAGGCGTTGAATATCTTCAGCCTGCGGGAGTGGAACTTTGAGGCGTTATCCAACGGGCCGATCCTGGCCAACCATGAGAATGACCGCCAGGGCTATTACGTAAAAGTGCCATCCGAGTGGCGAGATGTGCTGGTGACGCATAACAGAACCGGGGAAGTCGAGACCGTAAAGATGCGTATTGCCGGGCTAGGTGGCGTCTGGACTGCGGCCAATCCGCCGGGGGTGGCGGCTTGGGCGCAACCTGGACGTGCATGGCATGCGCAATGGCAAAACGCTCCGAGCCCGTGCCGAAGTACTGGTCACCTTAAGTTTACCAATGCCTCTGCCACGTATTTCTGGTTGGTCCCTGAAGGAGCAGGCGCCTGTGGTCGCAAGCCCTCGCTGGATATTCCCAGGTTGCGCCTGTTCCAACTCGAGTATGCCTATGAGCTTAAAACCCCCAATCCGCTAGGCATGTCCAGCGGTGAATACTCTGGCAGCCTCACCTACACCATGGGGCCTGGGGGAGATTATGACTTCGGCGATGTGCTGATTCCGTCGGACAACCAACTGACCTTCAATTTCGCCCTGGAAGTGCAACACCAGCTCCAGGTGGACGTCCCCCCGGGCGGTAACCGTGTCGAACTGGTGCCCCAGGGCGGCTGGCAAGGCTGGGTGAACCAGGGGCGCAAGCCGGCACGGTTGTTCCGTGACCAGACGTTCAATATTTCCGCCTCGTCGCGCTTCAAGATGCAGATGGCCTGCGATCAGGTCGTAGGGGACACCTGCGCCTTGAAAAACACCACGGACGGTCATGAAGTGCCGCTGGACGTCAGCGTCAGCCTGCCCCATGGCCTGAACCGTGAAGACGGCAGCGCGGTGAATCGCCAGCCGCTGCTGCTCAGCGGCGCCGGCACCGAGCAGTTCAATCCGGGCTTCTACGTCAACAGGCGGCCCGGCACCCTGCACTTCGAGGTCAAGAAAGATTACGCCGAGCAGATGCTCAGTCGAGGCGGTAGCACCTACACGGGCCAGGTCTCAGTGGTCTGGGATTCACAAATATGAGCTGCCGTCAGATAGAGGCCGTCAGTGGTAGCGGCATGAATGTAGCGAAGTGGCTAGGGCGTGGCTCGCAGGTGGCGGCCAGCGTGTTACTGGCGTCGCTGGCAATGCCTGCAATCGCTGTGGAGATGAGCATTCATGCTGAGTTTCGGCCGGACCCTGCACAGCCGCACTTGAACAAGTTCGAGAACAAAACGCCCAGTGTTGGTTACTGTGTGTCATTCCCTGCCCAGTGTAAGTCCTTGAACATATTCAGCCTCAGGGCTGCTATTTCGGCTGAGTCCGTGACGCAAATCTCTGCGTTTCATACGGATCAACGGCAAGGCGCAATGTTTAAGGTCCCAACGGAGTGGCAGGATCTGACCGTGGTGCATCGGCAGACTCAGGAGACCGAGACGTTAAAGGTACGGATCATGGGGGTCGGTTCGACATATTCCATTCCCAACCTGATTAGCCTGGTCGGAGGGGGCGTGACCCCTTTGCAGGCTCATCAGAGAATGTGGACCGGCTCCAGTTGGGTGTACCCGCCGCGTACCTGCCTGGGCACCGGGGTGAGCCTTTATGGGACGATAACCTATGGGTTTTTCTGGCGAACACCCGTCGGCTCTCTATGTGCCAGACAGGCCAGGTTCGACATTCCCACCATGCGCTTAAACAGCCTGGAGTTTGCCTATGAACTCATCACGCCCAACCCATTGGGCATGTCTTCAGGGGAGTACATCGGTAGTCATCAATACACCGTAGGGCCCGGCAAGGACTTCGATTTGGGCGACGTGATGATGCCCAGCAGCCCTACGCTGACTCTGAATTTCACCCTGGCGGTGCAACATGACCTCAAAGTCGAAGTTCCCCCCAACGGCAACCGTATCGAGCTGGTACCCCAAGGCGGCTGGCAAGCCTGGCTGAATCAGGGCCGCAAACCTGCGCGTCTGTTTCGCGACCAGACCTTCAGCATTTCTGCCTCGTCGCGTTTCAAGATGCAGATGAGCTGTGAGCGGTCTATCGGCGACACCTGTGCCTTGAAGAACACCACCGACGGCCACGAGGTGCCGCTGGACGTCAGCGTGAGCCTGCCCCATGGCCTGAACCGGGCCGACGGCAGCGCCGTGATTCGCCAGCCGCTGCTGCTCAGCGGCGCCGGTACCGAGCAGTTCAATCCGGGCTTCTACGTCAACAGGCGGCCCGGCACGTTGCACTTCGAGGTCAAGAAAGACCACGCCTACCAGATGCTCGAGCGCGGTGGCAGCACTTACTCGGGCCAGGTCACGGTGGTCTGGGACTCGGAACTTTAAATGAGACTGATGAAGATGAAACATCTGTTGGCGCTGTGTGCGCTGTGCTGGTTGCCGATCTCGGCACCGGCCGCTCCCAACATCAATGTCGGGGTGTTCTATGACTACCTGGACGGCGATAAAAGTACCTACCTCAAACGGGTTTTCAACGGCGGTGACAGCACGGCATTTATCAAAGTCTCGGTGATGGAGATCCTCTACAACGCCGACGGCACCTCCGAGGAAGTGGAGCTCAAGAGCAACCTCGAGAACACCGCCCGCGACGGCTTGATGGCCACCCCGGCACGCCTGATCGTCCCTGCCGATGGCATGCAAGGCACACGTTTGCTGTACCTGGGCGAGCGCGACAAAGAGCGCTATTTCCGCGTGCGTTTTGTGCCGGTGATGCCGGAGCCGGAGGACGATTTTGCCGTCTCCAGCGACGAGCGCGAGGCCTATAAAACCAACCTCTCGGCCGGCGTCACGGTACTGGCGGGGTTTGGCACAGTGTTTTTCGTGCGGCCCAAGGTCACGCGCTTTGCCACCCGTATCGACGATCAGCCCACTGAGTACGGGATGCATAACGATGGCAACAGCGTGGTGGTGGTCGACCAGTTCAAGGACTGCGCCAGCGACGGTGCCCAGGAATGTTTGCCCGTCACCAAGAACCACATCCTGCCGGGCCGTGCCTTCAGCTTCCCCAAGCAGGCAGGGCGTACGTATCGCTTCACTCTGGTTGAGGGCAGCGAGAAAAAACCATATGAGGTCAAAGGCTAATGGTCATTGAAAGAGCACATAGGCACGGGCACCGCCCATGCAGAGGCTGCAAAGTCGTGTTGGCAGCACTGTTGCTGGTGGTTGTCACGTTGCTCAGTACCCAGGCCCACGCGATCCGTGAAGAGCAGGTGTTCGAGGTCTCCGTCACCATTCCCACCGCCGACTTTTATGTGCTGCCGATCAACCCGGTGTTTTTGGAGCGTGAGCAAGAAATGGCGTGGAACCTGGTGACCCGCACGCTCAAGCCGTTGCGCGAACACTTCGACGTGAAAAACAGCGCCGGCGGGATTGTCGCGCGCCTGGGCGATCTGCCGGTGCTGTCCAACGGCCGGCGCCTGATCCTGTTGAACGTGACCTTCAACGGCCAGGCGCTGGACCTGACGGACACCCTGGTGGTGCCCGCCGATCAAGCGCGGGTCGGCAAGCGAGTGCTGTTGGACATTGCTGCCGTCGAGCCGGAGGACGGCTACGTGCCGGGCGACTATTTTGGCAGCGTTAACCTGATATTCGACGCGTTGCGACCGTAAGAGGTGGTTATGAAATACGTTTATGCAGTACTGGGCGCGTGGCTGTGGTCCTTCAATGCCTATGCCGGGCCGGCCATCAATGTCGGGGATTTTTACGATTACTTGAATGGCGACAAAAACACTTATCTCAAGCGCGTGTTCAATGGCGGCACCAGCACCGCGTTCGTCAAGATCAATGTCACCGAAATGCTCTACAAACCCGATGGCAGCTACGACGAAGTACCGCTCAAAAGCCAAGGCGACGGCATGGTGCGCGATGGCCTGATGGCCAGCCCGGCACGCTTGATCGTGCCGGCCAATGCGATGCAAAGCACGCGCTTCCTGTTTATGGGCGAGCGGGACCGGGAGCGTTACTTCCGGGTGCGCTACTTGCCCGTGGCGCCGGAAAAGGACGATGACTTTGGCGTCAACGACGAGGACCGCGCGGCGTATGAGGCGTCATTGACGGCAGGTGTGCGGGTGATGTCGGGGTACGGCACGGTGTTCTTTGTGCGGCCCGAGCACAGCCGTTTCGATACCCGCACCGAAAACGGTGGCCGCACCTACACCCTGCGCAACGCCGGCAACACCGTCGTGGTGGTGGATGAGTTCAAGGACTGTTCGGTAGCGGATCGTACGGACTGCGCCCCCGTGACCAAGAACCATATCTTCCCGGGGCGGGTATTCAGCTTTGAAAAACAGGCCGGGCGGACCTACCGGTTTTTCCTGGTGGAAGGCAGCTCCGAGAGAGTCGTCGAGATCAACGGCTAGGGCGCGCGGCACAAGGTGTGGCCAGCGGGCTGCAAATAGGGCGTCAGCACCGGCGCCATGCCCTTGAGCACCTGTACCGGCAGCGCCGAGGTAAACGTGAAATTCTGCGCACCGTTGCCGGGGACAAAGGCGGTCAAGGTACCGAAATGCCGGTCGCCGATATAGAACACAAACGTCGCCGTGCGGTTGATTGCCTTGGAACTGAGGACGCGCCCGCCGGCGCCAATGGCTTCGATGCGATTATCCCCGGTGCCGGTCTTGCCGCCCATGGCCAGTGGCGTGCCGTCGGCCAACTTGAAGCTGCCCGACAGCCTTTTTGCGGTGCCCGCGTCCACCACCTGGGACAGCGCACTTCGTAGAGCTGTGGCGACTTCGCTGGGCATCACCCGCTTGCCTTTATCGGGGTGGTTCACCAGCCGGGTTTCATAGGGCGTGCCCGGGGCGAAGTGCAGGCTGTCGATCCGCAGCGTCGGTTCACGTACCCCATCGTTCAGGATCGTCCCCACCAGTTCCGCCAAGGCTGCCGGGCGGTCACCGGAGCTGCCGATGGCGGTGGCCAGGGACGGCACCAGGTGGTCGAAGGGATAGCCAACCGCCTGCCAGCGCTGATGAATATCGAGGAACGCCTCAATCTCCAGCATGGTGCGGATACGGCTGTCCCGGGCGCTTTTGTGGCGGCTCTTGAACAGCCAGCCATAGACTTCCTGGCGCTCGTACTGGCTGGCGGCGACGGCCTGGGTGAAGGTGGCGTCGGGGGTGTTCAGCAGGTAGCCGAGCAGCCACAAGTCCAGTGGGTGGACCTTGGCGATATAGCCTTGGTCCGGCAGGTCATAGGCGCCGGGGCCGTACTCTTGATAGAGCTTTTCCAGGCGCGCATCGGTGAGTTTTTCCGCGGCCTTGGTGCCGGTCAGATGGGAGCGCACAAAGCTGTTGAAGCTCTGCTGGCTGGCCTGGGGCAAGAGGTACCGGTGCACGGCGGCCAGGCGAATGGCGGTGGGGTGAATGCTGTCGAGAAAAGTCGCTAGCCGGGCCTGGGTGTCCTTGTTGCGGTACTTTTTCCAGAACCGCAGCAAAAAGGTCTTGCCCTCGCGGTCGGCAAACTGGGCCAGGTATTCCTGGCGGCGCGGGTCGTTGTCGTCCTTGAGCAACTGGGCGCTGTTGCCCGGTGCCTGGTAGGTGCTGTAGCGCACCAGGTCACGCATCAGCCGGATAAACGGCAGGTTGATGGATTCGCGCAGGGCATCACGCAGGGTCGGGTTGCGGCCATTGTCTTCGTTGCGAAAGTTATTGAAGTGATGCAGGCCGCCGCCGGTAAAAAAACGTTCGCCGGGGCTGGCGGAGTACTGCCGGTCGAGGGCCGCGTCGAGCATGTTCGCCAGGCTCCGGTCGCTGTTTTGCACCAGGTAATCCACGGCCCAGCGGGACAGGCGGTCCTGCTCGTCGAACACGACTTTTTTCAGCGCGGCGGGCGTCTGCCCGGCATAGCGCTCGTGCAGTTCGCCGATGATTTGCAGGTAGGTGGTGAGCACCCGCAGCTTGGCGGTGGAGCCCAGTTCCAACTTGCTGCTCTCGTTGATATCGAAGGGTTGGTCGGTGTTGTCGGTTTGCACCCGCACCCGGGCGCCGTCGGGTGTCATTTCGTAGAGGTTGAAGCTGTAGCGCACCTGAGCGGTGCTGGCCGCGGTCAGCAGGCGCGGGCCGAGCAGACCGAGTTGGCCGGCGACGCTCGGGTCTGCCAGGCGCTTGAGGTACTCGGTGGCCTGGGTTTGCAGATCGCTTTGCAGGGTACTGGTGGCGGCCAGGTCGAGGCGGTCCAGGTCGTACAGCGGACGGTTGAGCAGGGCGGCCAGGCGGCTACGGGCGACGCTGATGCCTTTGTTGGTTTCGATTGGCCGGAGGGTGGGTTGCTGCTGCCAGTCCCGGTAGTTGACCTGACTGGCCAGGGCCGCCGTGGACAGTGCCGGTTCGATCACGCCGTTCTGGGCCAGCAGGCGGATATGGCTGTCGGTGAGCTGCGCCAGCTCATCGCGGCCCTTGGTCAGGTAATGGGACGGGCGGCGCTGGGCAATCATCAGCGACAGCACTTCACGCAGGGCCAGGCCTTTTTGCGCCAGGGTTTGCGGGTCGCTGCCGGCGAGCAGGGCGTTGGTCTGGTTGAAGTCCGCGCCGTACCACACCCGCAGGCCCTCGGCCATGCCATGCACTTCGCCATGCCCCGGCACTGCCGACAACGGCACGCTGTTGAGGTAATCGCGCACGAGGTTTTGCCGCGCCTTCAGCGTCTGCGGACCATTCTGATAAGTGCGCACACTGGCGGAAATCATCTGACGAATTTTTTCGCCGCCGGACAGGGTCAGCCCGTCGGGGGAGTGGCGGTACTTTTCCAATTGCGTAGCGAGGGTACTGCCGCCCGCCGTCTGGCCGGGCAAGTGCAACACTTTGGCGACCTGGGACCAGGCCGCCTTGGCAAAGCGCGGCCAGTCCACGGCGGGGTTGGCCTGGGGCTGGGCGGGGTTGAGCAACTCGCGGTTTTCGATAAACAGCAGGCTGTTGACCACCAGTGGCGGGATGTCGGCAAAGGAAGGGTAGAGCTGCTGCGGGTAGCTGAACTGGTACAGCGCGGTGCCACGGCAATCGGTGATCGACAAGCCCGCCTGGACTTTCTCGGCATAGGGCACGAACAGGCCGTGGCGGGTGTAGTTCATCAGCGCGTCGGAGAAGCGCGCCTGGGACTGGATCAGGTAATCGCGCTTGAGCAGCCTGGGTAAGAAGTCACCCAGGGCGCTGTAGCCCAGGCGCTGATCGAACGGGCCGGCACCGGGGTAGACGATGGCATCGCTGGGGCCAGGCTGCACGCTATAGGTCAGGGTTGCCGCCAGGCGACTGAACTCCCGCGCCTGCCACTTGGATGTGCGCACTTCCCGGGAAGCGGCAAACCCCAGCGCGATCAGGCCCATTACCAGCAACAACCACAACATACGCCAGGCATAGCGTCGTTTGCGGGGCTTTTGGGGCGGTGGCTGTTCATCCGGGCTGTCGGTTGGCACCGCAGCCTTGGTCGAATTGGTTTGCCACAAAGCACCCATAGTCGATTGATCCATTCACGCAGATTGATCGGACTTGTCTGAAGCTTAGACGCTGGTTGGCGTGTGGGAAGGATTTGTGTGGAGTGTGGGATTTTTGCCGAATGCACGTGGCGGGGTACGGGGGGATCTACCTATCTCTCGTGTGCTGGTGTTTGGGTAGGTGTGCATATCCGTTGTTTACAGCCAGCCCTCTGAATGTCTGCAAACACCGCGAGCGGTGGTCAGGCAAGGGGACAAGCCCCCGCGCCAGCACACCGCAGGGGAGGCCCGTCCTAGAGCCATCCCCACAGGTAAATCCGCCAAAGGTAGGGGCATGACTGTGCACCATCCTTGTGCAATACTCGCCGCCGTTTAATGAAGGCAATTCCTACATTGCCCAGGTGATGCTCCTCCGTAAAAGGCGCTTTTACCGAGAGTTCTCGCTGAATCTTGCTGTTTATTGAGTGAAAAGCCCTGCTCATGGCTTTTTATACTGCACCCCCGCTGAGCGGGCCCGGATTCTAGGGCCAGGCAGGTTTGCCCAAAAGGCAGCCTGGCAGGAGGGCGTCGTGGCGATCCGCCGTGATGCCGGACACTCGGTGGTTCATATCCAATAACAAAATGAGGTTGTACCCCTATGCCTGTTGGCAACCATCTGCCCCATGGCGAGACCGCTCAAGGCGGTCCGCTCAAACGCGAACTCGGCGAACGGCATATTCGCTTGATGGCGCTCGGCGCCTGTATCGGTGTCGGTCTGTTCCTCGGTTCGGCCAAGGCCATCGAGATGGCCGGCCCGGCAATCATGCTGTCCTACATCATTGGTGGCCTGGCGATCCTGGTGATCATGCGCGCCCTCGGTGAGATGGCCGTACATAACCCGGTGGCCGGTTCCTTCAGCCGTTATGCCCAGGATTACCTCGGCCCGTTGGCGGGCTTTCTTACCGGCTGGAACTACTGGTTCCTCTGGCTGGTGACCTGCGTTGCGGAAATCACCGCCGTTGCCGTGTATATGGGCGTGTGGTTCCCCGATACGCCGCGCTGGATCTGGGCCCTGGCGGCTCTGATCAGCATGGGCACGATCAACCTGATCGCAGTAAAAGCCTTCGGTGAGTTCGAGTTCTGGTTCGCCCTGATCAAGATCGTCACCATCATTGCCATGGTTATCGGCGGTGTCGGCATCATTGCCTTTGGTTTCGGCAACGACGGCGTGGCGCTGGGGATTTCCAACCTGTGGGCCCACGGCGGCTTTATGCCCAATGGCGTGCAGGGCGTGTTGATGTCCCTGCAGATGGTGATGTTCGCCTACCTCGGCGTGGAAATGATCGGCCTGACCGCCGGTGAAGCGAAGAACCCGCAGAAGACCATCCCCAATGCCATCGGCTCGGTGTTCTGGCGCATTCTGTTGTTCTACGTCGGTGCGTTGTTCGTGATCCTGTCGATCTACCCGTGGAATGAAATCGGCACCCAGGGCAGCCCGTTTGTGATGACCTTCGAGCGTCTTGGCATCAAGACGGCTGCCGGCATCATCAACTTCGTGGTGATCACCGCCGCGCTGTCGTCCTGCAACGGCGGGATTTTCAGCACCGGGCGCATGCTCTACAGCCTGGCGCAGAACGGCCAGGCCCCGGCGACCTTCGGTACCACCTCCAGCAACGGCGTGCCGCGCAAGGCCCTGCTGTTGTCGATCTTCGCCCTGCTGCTGGGGGTGTTGGCCAACTACCTGGTACCGGACAAGGTCTTCGTATGGGTCACCTCCATCGCCACCTTCGGTGCGATCTGGACCTGGGTGATGATCCTGCTGGCCCAGCTCAAGTTCCGTAAGAGCCTGAGCCCGGCCGAACAGAAGGCCCTGAAGTACCGCATGTGGCTGTACCCGGTCAGTTCGTACCTGGCCCTGGCGTTCCTGGTACTGGTGGTGGGCCTGATGGCTTACTTCCCGGATACCCGCGTGGCGCTGTATGTGGGCCCGGTGTTCCTGGTATTCCTGACCGTGCTGTTCTACGTGTTCAAGCTGCAGCCGACCCAGGACGGTCTTGGCGCGCAACGTTCGGCGTAATCCCCTGACCCCTGGCCTGCCTGTTTGCTTCACAGGCAGGCCAGTCGCGCTTCAGACGTGCATCAACGTCCGTTGCGTGCCCTCGGTCAACTGACGCACAAGGCGGTTCTGTTCGGCCGTTTCCTCGTCGAGCAGTTGCTGGTGGCGTGTCCAATACTCATCCGAGTCCTTGGTCGGAAACTCCTGATTCAGCGCGCCGACTTTGTAAGCGATGGTGCCCTTGACGGTGAAAAACGCTTCCGGCTCGCTGCTGGCCAGATACTCGATCCAGAAGTCGGTCATCAAGATTGCTTCCTGCAACGCCGGTGACTGGCCGAGTGCCCGCAGACTCCTGCGCGCTTCATTGACCACCTCGTCGGTGACGTAATCATCCACGGTGTACAGCAACGCCAGTGGATAAAACGGTAGGTTGAATTCACGGGCCAGTTTGTCCCGCAGGTAAACGGTGACCTCGGCGGGGTCGACTTCAAGCCCGGCCTGCTCGCGCTCAAGAATAAACCGGTCGCAAAAGTGATCCAGCTGGTTCAGGTAAAAGCAGCTCTTGGCCAGCTCCAGCAATGCCCTGTCGGCCAGGTAACTCCTTGGCTGCTGCTTGGCCTGATGGATCCGGTGATGCAGCTCCATGTTGGTAAATGCCAACAGGACGCTGTCGCCGCAATTGCCTGAGCCATAGGTATTGAGGCACACCGCGTTGCGCAGTTGCGTCGACTCGCCCATGGCGATCAGCAAGGTCCAGACCCGCTCGGTCAGGCGCGCCCTCGATGCCGTGTGGCGATAGGCGTGGGTCCGCTTCAGGTCACGCAGCACCCGGAACACATCATCGGCCCTGGCGGTTTCATTCGCTTTCAACTGTTCCCACAGCTCTCGGCGGGCGGGCACGTCTTGTGCCGCGACGCCTGTCAGCCAGGTGTCGAGGTCGTTTGCCGCTACGGGAGCATGGGCCGGTGTGCGAAGTTGCCCGCCCAGGCGGATGCCGGTATCCAGGCGGTATGTGTCGATGCGCGCCAGGGTCTCGGCGGACAACGGGTTTTCATGGAGCAGGGTGTTGCGATTGGCAGTTTGCAGCCATGGGTTGGTGAAAACCTCTTCAGGGATGGTGGTGATCCCGTTTGCCTGCAAGTGCAGTTCTGTCAGGCTTGGCAGGGCGCTGGCGCCGATGGGCCACTGAGTGATGCCTGTATTGGCCAGGTGCAAGGTATTCATCTGCAGCATCCGGCTGACATCCGGTACGAGGGTCAGGTCCGGATTATCGTTCAGATCGAGTTTCTGCAGGTTGACCATGCTTGCCAGGCGTTGCACAGACTCTTGGGTCAAGTGCAGGTCGTTGTCGTTCAGGTCAAGGTGGGTAAGTGTGGTCATGTCGGTGATCGCCTGGGGCAGTTCAGTCAGGCGACAATCAATGCGCAATGCCTTGAGCTGGGTGAACTTGCCAAGAAACTCCGACCCTGTCGCAGGGAACGCATTGCCGGAAATCCGCAGGTATTCAATGTGATTGAAGCCGGTGGTGCCTGTCAGGAATGACGCAGGAGGCAGGCCTTCGTCGTCCAGTTGCAACTCCAGCGAGGGCACGTTGAATAGCCCGGCGATGTAAAACGTAGCGTTTTCCTGACGCCATGCGCTGCGCAGTTGGTAGGCAATATGGCGTCGCCTTCCGCGGTTCATGCCCAGGGGATCGTTGAGCTCGTTGTCGGTCGGCAACGGGGTTTCACTCCAGCGCGACAGCTCCACATCCATGGCCTGATACTCCGCCTGGCGGCGTTCCAGCTCGAGCAGTTTTTCTGGGTCGCTCATGTTCAATAACTGCAGCAGTCGCCGTGCATCGTCATTGTTGAAATGGGGGTACAGCTCTTGGACCTTGGCCACCAGGTCCGGTGGCCGGGGGCCGCGAAAAGGCCAGATTCGTTGCCATAACGGATACACCAGGAACGAACGGTCAACACCCATCGCCGGTTGCATCCAGGGTTGCAGGTGTGGGATATCCAGCAGGCCCTTGATTTCAATACGGCGGGCGAAGGCCAGTTCGGCAAGCTGGTACTGCAGCTCGGCGATACCGCTTTGGGTGTCAACCTGAATCAAGCTCTGCTCGGCAGCAGACAAGGTACTGAGAATGACCCGCAGCAATCTGTTCGATGGCTGGCCCAGCGGTTCGCCCTGTTGGTCATAGGCCTGATAACCCCGGTTGGTCCTGGCGATCGTCTTGCGTGATGTCCCCACCAGATGCCCTGCCGTTTCCAGCAAGCGTCCCTGGTTGTCCCATTCGCGAATATCAATACGCAGGGTTTTCGGCCAGGCGGGCAGGAGTCGCAGCAGGTACAGGGTGATCCGGTCGCTGTCGGCATTGGCGCAGGCATCCACATACAGGCCTTCGTACGCACGGTTCAGGCGCAAGTCGTGGGCACTTGTGCGCGCCTGTTCCGCCAGGCGCAGGCTCAATTGGTTGTGCTTATGCAGTTGTCTGAGCTCCCGTGACGAGGCCTGGCCCAGGATCGCCTTGACCGTGCTGGTGGGCAGGTCCGGGTGCTTGGCCTTGAAACGCCGCTCTTGCTCGCTGCCGCCGGACTCGCTGCGTCGGTACAAAGACTTGAGGAGTTGCGCCCGCTCCCGTTCGGTGTATTCGACGATCCGGGTGACCAGTTGGACCAGACGCTGCTCGGTGGTCTTGGGGACCTGCCCCAGGAGGCCCTCGATAACGTCATCGTGGGGCACGATGGCCTCGAGCAGCCGGGCACTTTTGAACTGCGCATCGGTGACCGTCACCACCTGGTTGTCGGGCCGCTGGTGCTCGGGGTATTGGTGGGTGACGCGATTATCGCGGTCGACAATCTGCAACACGTGGGTGTCGGGCCATCCGGGTAGGCTGGAAATCACCAGCAATTGCAGGTCCGGACGGGCGAAAGGGTTGCTGGGCAGGGCATACATCGCCTCGATGAACCGGTTGATTTCCTGGTCGATGCGCAAGCGCTTGCACGTATCGGCCAGCAGCGGCGGCGATGCCCGATTGCCACGGTGTATCTGGCGCAATACATGGGGCGGGGTGTCGGTCAGGGCGAGAATGGACGTGGCCATATCCTTGGGGAATGCGTAGTGGTCGCTGCCGAGGCGATAGAGCAGGCTGTGGTCATCCCAGCTCATCGGGTTCTCGCTGGACAGGCGCCAGGCACCTTCACCGTTGTGCTCCAGGGTCGGGGTGTCGACGCCGACCTTTTGCGGGTGCATGAGCCGCCACTTGAATACCCGTCTGTCATAGATGATCCGATACCAGGAGCCAAACAGGGGCAGGTAATGGTCACCGCTGAGGGGAAGCAGGCCCAGGGCATCGAGCTGCAGTTTGTGTGGCAAGGACAGGGTGTGTTCGTACTGCGCCAGCGAACCGTTGGCCAGCCTGACAAAGCCTGAAGGGCCGCGCTGGTTGCTCATGTAGTCGCCCAGGGTAGCGCGCAGGCCCAGGGCATCGGTTTCGCTGCTCATGCTGAGTAGCTGCCGTTCATGGGGTTGCAGCACTGAGCCAATGGCCAGGTAGAAGCTGTCCACCGCCGGTGACACGGCAATCGTGCCGGCATTGCGCATGTCATAGGCCTCGTAGACGCCTTCGCCGAAGTGGCGCAGTTCCACGGTGAGGTCGTCGGGGCCGCTGGAGACATAAGGGCTGGCGATGGTGTCAGCGATCACTTCGGTGATGACGAATCTGCGTTTGAGACGTTGCTGTATCAAGGCGGAAGCGAACTCCCTGGCCCATTGATCGGCGTCGTTGTTGAACTGACGGGGGTGATACAGCGCGTCGATGGCAGCGTCGATGCGCAGGGCGGTGCGGTGAGTGTCCAACAGCTCATAAAAGGCCGTTGGCAAAAGCCCGCCACGCAGGTAGGCCTGTTGTTGGCTTGGGCTGAGTGGATGCTGTTCCAACAGCCGTTGGAGCAGTGCCGGTGACAATGGGCTGTTGAGGTCGCGCATTTTTTTCAGCAGCGGGGTGACGGCCACCAGGGGCTCTGCTGCCTTGACCGGCAAGAAACGCCGGACAGTGGGGGGCGGCAGTTGCTCGCTTTTTTCATAACTGGCGTAGTTCACCAGGGCCGCGAACAAGGCCGTGCGTTCGCGCCGTGCCAGGTCTACAACGGCACGGCGCACTGTCATGATCCGCTGGGCGGGCGTGGCATCGGCTTGCTCCGTCAGGCCCAGTTGCGAGGTGTCGGGCTGCAGGCTGATGACCAGGTCCAGCAGGGGTTCGGCGCGGTAGCGCGGCTGACCGCGATAACGTTCGGCCTGGTAACTGCCGTCTTCGTTGCGCACGATTGTCAGGGTCGTCAACCCAGGCACCCGCTGTTCAGTCTTGCCAAAGGTTTCGATCACTGAGCGTTGTGGGTCGCTGATGCTCAACAGGACTGCGGCGGGCCACTCGGGCAGTTGGGTCAGCAGGCACAGCACCACGCTATCGCCATAGGGGGGCAAATAACCGGCTTCGTGGAAGTGTTCGATAATCTGCTGGATCACCTGATCGGCCTGCAGGCGCCGCACGCCTTCGATCAGGTTCAGGGGGGGCGGTGCGCCGCGCCAGACATTTTCCAGGATGGCGCGGGAGGTGGCGGTGCTGCGCAGCATCCGTTCCAGGTCGACCGGGGAGATGATCGACGAACCATTGTGCAGCATCTGTTGCAGCAACTGCGTATCCGACAGGTCTCGGGTGTGGTGCAAGTCGAAGGTCCAGGCTTGCAGCTGCGGGGCAAACACAATCGCAGGCTTGTAGGCGCTGCGGCTGTTCTTGAGCACGTAGCGCTGATTGTGCTGGTCGTGGATTACCTCGGCCACCAGGGTCTGGCGCTCGTGCTGCAGTTTGACGTACTGCCTGCCTTGTACGGTGAACACGCACAGGGCATCGGCACTTTTACCTTCGAGCAGGTATTGCTGGTCATGGGCGTAGTGGCGGGCGTCGGGTTTCCACAATTCATCCACGCCGTCGGGGCGCGTGACCTTGCGCGGGTTACCCAGCTGTTGCAGGTAGTGGAGCATACGCTGGCGATGGGCTTTGCCGGCAACGCTGATCAAGCGCCCGCTGACGGCCAGATCGGCGACATCGGTCAGGGTCGAAGCGAAGCCGCTGGCGTCGCCCTTGATGGCTTCATCCAGGCCTGCGCTGACGCTGTAGGTCATGCTGCCGAGCACCGCCAGTTGCATGACCCGATTCATCCCCGTGACCCCACCGGGCAGGGGGGTGAGCAACAGTTGCAGGACTTCGTTGGCGATAGCGGCGGTGGCGTCCTTGAGCGCTTGCCAGTCGGCTTCGGAGCGGGTGTTGGCGAGGGTGTCGATATCGGCCTGGCAGCGCTGGATCTGGCGATAAGTCAGGGCTTGCAGCAGGGTTTCGGTGGGGCCGGTGGCAGGGTCGGTGGCGAAATGAATGTCGTTGAGCGTCTGTTCCGGGAAGGCTTTGTGAAAGCCGTCATACAGAAGCCCGGCCAGCCAGCTCATGCCCTCGGGGCGTGGTTCCTGGGTCAGCAACGGCCGGAACAACGACAGGCCTACCAGCGGTAATTGGCGGGAAAACCAGCCGAGGTCGCCTTGCTGGTGACTGTCGAGCAACTGCTGGCGAAAATCAGCCTCGGCCGAGCGCGCGTCGCGGTGGTAGCGGAACGCGCCGCCGGGGCGAAAGGGGAAATAGGACAGCACCGCGAGGCTGGCCACTCTGATCAGCAGCAACGGAACGGGAATCGCACTCTGCCAGGGCACAAAGGGCACGGCAATCACGGGGGTGACGCCGGAGGTCAGGCTCAGGCTCTCGACGGCCAGGGGCGGCCCGTTGCCCTCGATCAACGCCGTGAGGCTGTCGTATACCGCCTGGGTCATGCCGTTGTGGGCACGGTTGCGCCAGGCGTCCAGCGCATCGAACCGCAAGAGTGCCAGCGCCGCCTCGCTCATCAACCGGCGCAGCGTGCCGCTCTCGCCGAGTGTGGCCTTGATCTTTACTTGCAACTGGTGGCCCAGGTCCAGCTCGCGGGCGATGGTGATGAACGCCCGGGCGCTGAGGCTGCGATCGCCATCGGGGCCTACCACGCGGCTGGCGTCCACCAGGCTGTAGCCGGAGTCCTGGCGAATGGCGGAGGTAAAGCCGAAATTCACGCAGGCGGCTTCCCACAAGGTCATGCTCTTGACGTGTTCGATTTCGCGCAGATTGCTATCGGAGCGGCGGGGCACGCGGATGTGGCTGCCCGGCTGACGATCCCAGGGCAAGGCTTGCTCGACCTTTTCCAGGTAGGTGGTCTCGAAGCGGTATAACTGCGGGTCGCGTCCGCCGATCCGGTTGCGCAACTGCATCAGGCCGTCTGTCTTGAAGGCCCGGACCACTCGCTCTTTCTCGGTTTCAACCGCCGCCAGGGCTGCGAGAGCGTCGCGTTGCAGCTGCAGAAAGCGTTGTTTTTCCTGGGTGTCCAGGCCATCGAGGGCCTGGAGAACGTTGCGCTGGATCAGCTCCAGCGCCTGTTGTTGGGCCCAGGCGGTACTCGATTGCAGATTGCCAGACAGGCCGTTGAGTAATTGATGAGTCGGCATGTGCTCTACCTTTCACGATAAGTGGAAGGTAGATGGAATCAGCCCGCACCCAGGCTCGGGGGCTAACTATTTAAGGGGCGCTCATCACTGCGCCGGGCCTGGTCCAGTTGCTTGTTGAACTCCAGCCATGCCGCCAGCCCAGCCATCAACGCCAGGCCCAGCAGTGCACTGAATATCTGCATAGGCCAGGCGTCGTCGACCTGGGCGTTGAGCATATCCGCCAGCGGCGCCAGTAAGACCCCCAGGCAGAACACTTCCAGGGAATAGCGACCCATGCGGCAGCTTTGTTGCGCCAGCCAGTTTTGTGTCCAGGCGCGGCCGGGCAGCAGCTTGGCGGTGACATAGGCCAGGGCGAGGAAGTGCAGCAGGCGCACCGGCGACAGATCGGTCTTGCTGATCGGGTACAGCAGGTTACTCAAGGCGGCGGGCATCAGCTCATCGTGGATCTCGGGCCAGCGCCAGGACACGGTAATCACGCCGGCCAGCAGTGTGTAGGTGGCGGCGGCAAGAAACAGCGGTTGTCGCTGCAACGGCCGGGTCTCAGGTGCATGGGGCTGCCCGGCGCGGATTGCCGCCGCGCCGCCGAGCACGAACAACAACTGCCAGGTCACCGGGTTGAAGTACCACACGCCATCGGCAATCGCCGCCAGGTTCCAGCCCAACTTGGGCGCCAGCAGGTACACCACCAGCGACACCGCCACCACCGCCAGGGGCGCGCGCACCAGTACCGGCAGCACCAGCGGCAAACCGAGCAGCAACACGATGTACAGCGGCAGCGGGTCCATCAGGTTGGGCTTGAAGCGCAGCAGCAATTCATCGGTCAGGGCTTGCTGCGGGTTGGTGATGAAGTGCGTGAGGCCCATTTCCTGGACCAGGTCGCGGGTCTCTACCTTGCTGTTGGCGAAGAAGACGATGCCCATCAGCATCGCCAGCAAGAAAATATGCACCACATACAACACCCAGGTACGGCGCAGGATTTTCAGGCTGACCATCCAAAAACCTTCGCGCTGCAACACTTTGCTGTAGGCCAGTATCGAGGCGTAGCCAGCGAGGAACACGAAGACTTCGGCGGCATCGCTGAAGCCGAAGTTACGCAGGGTGATCTGACCAAGGGGGTTGTGAGGCACGTGATCCCAAAAAATGAAAATCAACGCCAGGCCTCGAAAAAAGTCGATGCGCGGGTCGCGTCCGTTAAGCATGGCTGCGGGCTCTTGAACAGTGGGTTAAATAGTGACCCGTGAGTATCGGCAATGGTCCTGCCGCGCATCGGGCGGGCGCAGGTTGGCGGTATTTGTAAGCAATTGCAAAGGATGGGTATTACTGAATGTCTCAATTTCGGGATGGGATTATACCGTCGGTCGTCTAACCGTCCCCACCTGTTATTTCTGACAGTAGACGAGGTTTTTTCGGCATGGCTTGCTTGCCCATCGACGGCGATGGGCAACGAGGCGCGATGGTGGCATGGGCAGACTATGGATGGGGTTCTCCACCTACACGGTGATCGGCATCGCCAATACGGTGATCCACTGGCAGCTGTTTTTCGTGCTCCGGGCCGCCTTTGATCTGAGCCAGGCCTTCAGCAATTTCCTGGCCTTTTGCGTGGCGGCGACCTTTTCGTTTTTTGTGAATGCCACTTTCACCTTTGGTATGGCGGCTTCGGTGGGCCGCTACCTGCTGTTCATCTTCTGCCTGGGCAGTTTGAGCCTGGCGGTGGGGTGGCTGGCGGATCGCTGGCGCTTGCCCGGGCTGGTCACCGTGGTGGTGTTTTCCCTGGTCAGCCTGGTGTGCGGTTTCCTGCTATCGAAGTACTGGGTGTTCCGCAGGTCCGCCCCATGAGGCTCTCGCTGATCGTGCCGTTGTTCAATGAGGAGCAGGCGACACACCTGTTTTACCGGGCCGTACGCCAGGAACCGTCGTTGCAGGATCACGAAGTCGAGATCGTGTTTATCAATGACGGCAGCACCGACCGCACGGCTGATATCGCCAGGGATATCGCGTTGGCCGATAGCGATGTGGTGTTGATCAACTTTTCCCGCAATTTTGGCAAGGAACCGGCACTGTTTGCCGGCCTGGAGTACGCCAGCGGTGAGGCGGTGGTGCCCATGGACGTCGACTTGCAAGACCCGATTGAAGTGGTCGCGCGCCTGATCGAGAAATGGAAGGAGGGCGCGGATGTAGTCTTGGCCAAGCGTCGTGATCGCTCCAGCGATGGCTACCTCAAACGTCACAGTGCCTCGATGTTCTATCACCTGCTCAATCGCATCGCCTACACCCATATCGAAGAAAACGTCGGCGACTTCCGCCTGATGGACCGCAAGGTGGTGGACGTGATCAAGGCGTTGCCGGAGCAGCAATTGTTCATGAAGGGCGTACTGTCCTGGGCCGGGTTCACCGTGGCGATCGTCGAATATGATCGGGTTTGCCGGGTGGTCGGCCACAGCAAGTTCAATGCCTGGAAACTGTGGAACCTGGCGCTGGAGGGCATCACTTCGTTCAGCACCTTGCCCTTGCGGTTATGGAGTTACATCGGTGCCGGTATTTCGTTATTGGCGCTGGGGTACGCGGGGTATCTAATCATCGCCAAATTACTGTTTGGCAATGAGGTGCCGGGGTATCCGTCGCTGATGACGGCGATTCTGTTTTTAGGCGGTGTGCAACTGATCGGGATCGGCATATTGGGGGAGTATGTGGGGCGGATCTATATGGAAGCCAAGCATAGGCCGCGGTATGTAGTCGCCAATGTAGTGAAGAACCAGGGGACGCCAGATGAGTCAATTTGATGGGGTGGCTATGGGCGGTGTTGATAACTCGAAGCGAACAAAAATTGATATTTCCCTGGCTCTTATAGCGTTCTATTTTTTTGTGTTGTTGGTTTCAGTGGGGGTGCGGTTTGCCGAGTTGACTGAAACAGGTATATGGCTTGATGAGGCTTTCAGCCTGCTGCTGAGTATGAAGCCGCCTTCTGAAATTCTGTTTCATACGGCCCGTGATGTTCATCCGCCACTGTACTATCTGATGTTACATGAGTGGATCAAGGTGTTCGGTAATGGCGCTTTTGCCGCCCGCAGTCTGAGTGTGTTTTTTGGGGTTGTTTCGGTGGCGCTGGGGATCTGGTTGTCGCACCTGTTGCTCCCTCGACGTGCGGCAATGCTGGCAAGCATATTATTGGCGATCTTTCCGGCGGCCGTTCGCTACAGCCAGGAAGTTCGTATGTACTCGTTCCTGGGGGCTTTGATGCTGGGCGCGACGATTGCATTTATCTACTGGCTTGACCGTCCGCAGAGTAAAGTTCCGCTCACCCTGTACATCCTGCTGATGGTGGCAGGGCTTTATACGCACTATTTTGCGGCTTTATGCCTATTGTCCCATTGGGCCTATATTTCGCTTCTGGCAACGTCTCGACAGATAAAATATAAGTATCTGTGGAGTCGTAGTTGGTGGCTGGCCAATGGTTTGATTGTGATTTGTTTTTTACCCTGGTTGCCCAGCCTGCTAAATCAATTGACGTATTCGAGGTTGGACTGGATCGCCAAGCCGGGTATTAAGGAATTGGTCGAACTGACTTGGTTTTTTCTGAATTTCAGTGAAGGTCAGCAGGTGCCTGTCTGGGGGTTTTATGGCCTGGCCTTGGTGGTGTGGATCGCGTCCGTATTTATTTGTCTGTGGGATGCAAGTGATCGAAAAAATAATGCACTTCTTGTTGTGTATGTATGGTGCCCGATAGCGGCGATCATGCTGGTGTCATTGTTTTGGCCGCTGCTGTATCCACGTTATTTTTTATTTGCCGGGCTGGCGTTGCCTCTCGTCATTGCAATGGCGCTGGAGGGCGTGTCGACACGAAGTAAGTCGGCGTTCGTCATCGGTTTTTCAGCGGTTATTCTGCTTGAGTTGAATGGTTTGTGGCATGTGTATAACAAGACGTGTACGTGGTGTTATGAAAACAATCAGCTGGGCGCGCTGGCCGATTATGTTGACCACACTTCGCAGCCGGGAGACGGGGTGTTGGTGCTGGAGCCTTTCATGCACTTGTCCATGATCTATTACCTCAAGAGCGAACGCCCTGCGATGCAGTACACACCAATAAACGCGGATGGCACATCGGGGCGTCCCAACGGGTATCAAATTTCCACACTGATTCAAGACAAGGCCGATCAGATCTATGTCGATGACCTGGAATCGCTCACAACAGCCTCAGGCCGACTTTGGCTGATTGATGCCCAGGACCGTGGCACCCTCACGCGAAAGCTTCCTGCCCATTGGCAGTTGCTTGGCACCTATAGGGTAGGTAAGGAAAAAGCCCAGCTTATGGCTATTTGCCCGTTGGCGAGTGGCTGCCAGAAACCGCCTCTTCAATGAGGGATTAAAACCCATCCATCAACAACACCCGGCAAGGCTTGGCCTGATACGCGTT
Organism: Pseudomonas sp. WS 5410; assembly: GCF_012985645.1. Classification (NCBI taxonomy): domain Bacteria; kingdom Pseudomonadati; phylum Pseudomonadota; class Gammaproteobacteria; order Pseudomonadales; family Pseudomonadaceae; genus Pseudomonas; species Pseudomonas sp. WS 5410. The sequence goes on from NZ_JAAQWS010000031.1 coordinate 29,320, forward strand.
GATCTGCGGCACCAGCCGGGTGAAGTGTTCGGTCTGGCAGTGGGCATCCAGCGCGGCCTGGTCGGGCCATTGCTCGATAAACACAAAGTGCCCCGGGTCTTTCTGGTCGACGAACAAGTCGTAGGCGATGCACAGCGGTTCCTGGCGGGTTTTTTCCACCAGTTCGGCGTACCAGGGGCGCACGGTTTCCAGGTGTTCGGGTTTGATAAAGTCTTCGGCGATCACTTTCAACACAACATTTGTCCTTTAAGCCGCTTCTACTTCATGGGGCTCGAAACTGTCGGCCCGCGCCATTTGCCACATCCGCGAATAAAACTCGCCGTTCACTTCACCGGTCAGCAGTTCCCCTGGCTTGAGGAACACATGCAACTGCGAGAACAGCTTGATCTCGGTGGCCGACATGCGCCGTACCAGGTGTTTGGCCGACAACTGCGAAGGGTGATCCAGGCCGGCCGCCGCGAGCATTTCCGCGAGGGCCTTGAGGGTGTTGCGGTGGAAGTTGAACACGCGCTGGGCCTTGTCCGGTACCACCAGTGCGCGCTGGCGCAACGGGTCCTGGGTGGCCACGCCGGTTGGGCATTTGTTGGTGTGGCAGCTCTGCGACTGGATGCAGCCGATGGCGAACATAAAGCCCCGGGCCGAGTTGGCCCAGTCGGCGCCGATGGCCAGGACGCTGGCGATATCGAAGGCGCTGACGATCTTGCCGCTGGCGCCCAGTTTGATTTTGTCCCGCAGGTTCAGGCCCACCAGGGTGTTGTGCACAAACAACAGACCTTCACGCAGGGGCACGCCGATATGGTCGGTGAACTCCACGGGGGCGGCGCCGGTGCCGCCTTCCTTGCCGTCGACCACGATAAAGTCCGGCAGGATCCCGGTCTCCAGCATGGCCTTGGCGATGCCCATGAACTCCCACGGGTGGCCCAGGCAGAATTTGAAGCCCACGGGTTTGCCGCCGGACAATTCACGCAACTGGGCAATAAAGTGCATCAGCTCAATCGGCGTGGAGAAGGCACTGTGGCGTGACGGCGAGATGCAGTCTTCGCCCATCATGATGCCACGGGTCTCGGCGATTTCCTTCGTCACCTTGTGCTTGGGCAGAATCCCGCCATGGCCGGGCTTGGCGCCCTGGCTCATCTTGATTTCGATCATCCGTACCTGCGGGTTTTGCGCCTGCACGGCAAAGCGTTCGGGGTCGAAACGGCCGTCGCTGGTGCGGCAGCCGAAGTAGCCGCTGCCCAGCTCCCAGGTCAGGTCGCCGCCGTTTTCCCGGTGGTAGGCGCTGATGCTGCCTTCGCCGGTGTCGTGGGCGAAGTTGCCGAGCTTGGCGCCCTGGTTGAGGGCGCGGATGGCGTTGGCGCTCAACGAGCCAAAGCTCATGGCCGAGATATTGAACACCGACGCCGAGTACGGCTGGGTGCACTGCGGGCCGCCGACCACCACGCGAAAGGCGCTGGGGTCGCTCAACGGGGCCGGGCGCATGGAGTGGCCGATAAATTCGAAACCGGACTGGTACACGTCGATCAGGGTGCCGAAGGGTTTGTCGGCGCTTTCATTCTTGGCCCGCGAATACACCAGCGAACGCTGGGCCCGGGAGAAGGGCAGGGCGTCGCTGTCAGACTCCAGCAGGTACTGGCGGATTTCCGGGCGAATGCCTTCCACCAGGTAGCGGATATTGCCCAGGATCGGGTAGTTGCGGCGCACCGCGTGGGGGCTTTGCAGCAGGTCGAACACGCCGATCAGGCTGAGCACGCCGGTCACCAGGGTCATCGGCCAGAGCCATTCGTGTTGGATAAAGGGGAGGCTGGCGAGGGTGAAAATGACACACACGGCAAAGAATGCATAACGGCTAAGCAACGACAGGCTCATACGGTTTCCTTGGGTTCGGACGCTCTATGACCTGTAGGAGCCTGCTCCTACAAGGTTCTATTCTTTATGCGGGTTCACGGTTCAACACGGGGCCCAGCTTACGGTCGAGTTCCTTGCCGGGGCAACCGCAGAGAACCCAAGCCTCTCTTGGTATTGCAATACGTTCTCGTTTAGGTGCATTATTTACGTTACTGTATAACGTATTAATCCTGCCCAGATGCCCCGGAGGCCCTATGAAAGCTGGTATTCACCCCGACTACCGCACCGTGCTGTTCCACGATACTGCCGCCGATGTGTTTTTCCTGATCGGCTCCACGGTCGACACGGATCGCACCCACCAACACACCGATGGCAACACTTACCCTTACATGGCCCTCGACGTGTCCAGCGCGTCCCACCCGATCTACACCGGGCAGCAGCGCAAGACTCAGGTCGAAGGGCGGATTGCCGGGTTCAACAAGCGGTTTGCCTCGTTTGGCTCCAGCCCCAAGCCCGCTGAAGCCTGAACAGCAGAGGCGTCACGCCGCTGTCTGCCGGATCGGTAGCACCACCCGAAAGGTGGTGCCCCTGCCGACTTCACTGCTCACCGAGATATCCCCGTGGTGTTTCTTGACGATGCCATAGGACAGCGACAGCCCCAGGCCCGTGCCTTCGCCCACCGGCTTGGTGGTGAAAAACGGGTCGAAGATTTTCTGCAGGCTATGGGGCGCAATCCCGCAGCCGTTATCCGCCACCTCCAGCCACACCCGATCGCCCTCGACCCCATTGCTGAGGGTGATCGTGCCGCGTTCCGGGCCCATGGCCTGGGCTGCGTTGATCACCAGGTTCATCACCACCTGGTTGATTTGTGAGGCCAGGCATTCAATCTCGGGCAGGGGCTGGTAGTGCTTGATCACGTCCGCCTTGTGCTTGAGTTCACTGGCCACGATGTTCAGGGTCGAGTCGATCCCTTGCTGCAGGTTCGCCCATTGCCATTGCTCGTCGTTATCGACCCGGGAGAAGTTCTTCAGGTCTTTGACGATCTGCGTCACACGGCCGATGCCGTCCTTGGATTCGCGGATCAGGATCGGGATGTCCTCCTTGAGGAAGTCCAGGTCCAACTCGTTGCGCAAGGCGCTCAGTTGTTCAAGGCAGTCACCGGGCGCCAAGGCCGCCTCAGCCTGTTGATAGGCGTCGAGCATGCGCTGCAATTGCTTGAAGTCACTCTCCAGCGTGCCAAGGTTGGAGGTGACGAAGCCCACGGGGTTATTGATTTCGTGCGCCACCCCGGCAGCCATCTGCCCCAGGGAGGCCAGTTTCTCCGATTGGATCAACTGGCTTTGTAGCTGCTTGCGTTCGTCGATTTCCTGCTGCAAGGCCTGGCTGGCGAGGGTCAGTGCCTCGGTGCGTTGTTCTACCAACTGCTCCAGGTGCCCGGTCTTCAGGCGAGCACGACGGGCCATGTCCCATTTGGCCGCCAGGGTATTGGCCATCTGTTGGACTTCGATATTGTCGAAGGGCTTTTTCAGGATCAGCAGCCGGTCGTGGGCCTTGAGACGCGACAGCAACTCTTCCCAGGAGTAATCCGAGTAGGCGGTACACACCACCACTTGCAGGTCCGGGTCGACCTTCCAGAGTTCTTCCATGGTCTGTGCGCCGTCCCAGCCCTGGGGCATGCGCATGTCGACAAAGGCCAGGGCGTAGGGGCGTGCTTGTTGCATGGCGGTACACAGTAGTTGCAGGCCCTCCTGGCCGCCATAGGCCGAGTCAAGTTCAAACGGTGGGGCCTGGGGTTTGGCGGCCTCGCCAAACAGTGCGCTTTCCATTTCGTCCAGTGCCGCGTTCTGTTCCATAGGCGGCATGAGGATCTTGCGAAAGTCTTCGTGGATCGACGGGGTGTCGTCAATCAGCAGGATGCGCCGGTTCGGGGGTTGATTCATGGTCAGGTCTCGGCACGCTCAAGAGGGATTTGCAGGGTAAACACGGCCCCCAGGCCGGGCCCATCGCTGTGTGCGGTCAGGTGACCATTCATTTCGATGGCGGCCAGGGCACAGCTGTGCAGGCCGAAGCCGTGGCCTTCCTTGCGGGTGGTAAAACCATGGGTAAAGATCCGCGTCATGTTCTCTGCGGGGATGCCTTCGCCTTCGTCCTTGACGCTGATCTGCAGGGTGTCGCCCTCCACGGCCTGGACCGTCAGGGTTATCTGGCGTGGCCGGTCGCTGAGGTTGGACATGGCGTACTTGGCGTTGCTGATCAGGTTCACCAGAATCAACAGCAACCGGTGTTTGTCGGCCATGACCTCGGGGACCGGCTGATAGTCCTTGACCACGGTGACATGGTGGCGACTCAAGGCCCCGGAATTCATGCGCAGCGCGTCTTCGACCAGGGCGCTGATATGGACCGGTTCCAGCAGCTTGGAGGCGCCAGCATAGGACTGCTGGGTGGAGACGATATCCTTGATGTGGTCGACGCTCTTGGTCAACTGCACCAGTTCATCGGCCATGCCTTGCTGCTCGATGGCAATCGCGTCCACCAGTTGATTGAGGTATCCCGGCAACATTTTGCCCTTGTCATCCTCCGTCAGGAAGGTGCCCAGGTCATGGGGATGCTCGTTGATCAACTGCATGGCCTTGCCCAGCCCCAGGGCCTTGCTGGCCCGCAGCTTACGGGTGACCAGGTCGGCGGACACATTCACGCTGTTGAGCACGTTGCCGACGTTGTGCAGCACATTCGTGGCGATTTCCGCCATGCCGGCCTGGCGGGCGCTGTCGAGCAGCTCGCTCTGGGCGTCCTTGAGTTCCCGGGTGCGTTCCTCGACCCGTTGTTCGAGGCTTTCGTTGGCGGCCTGCAGGGCGCGGTTGACCCGGTTGATCTCGGCGAAGCTGCGTAACAGGCGAACAGCCAGGTACACCAGTACCAGCATCAATAACGTCGAAAACACCAGCAGGTAACGGTGGTACTTCTGCTCGGTCAGTTCGGCGACCCGTTGATCCTGGTCGAGTTGGTTGGTCATGACGTCCAAGTGCTCGGACAGCGGGATTGCGGCGATGCGCTCAAGCAAACTGTTGACCACCGGTTGCTCACGCAGAATCAGGGCAATGTGCTTGCTGAGAAGCTCGATAGGGCTCTGGAAATCCCCAGGCAGGTGTTCTTTGTTGATCGCCAGTTTGTTCAACCCGACAAGAATCTCTGCGGCCTTGTCATTATTGGCAACCAGCGCGAACTCAAGACTGCTGAGCAACAAGTCGTAGGTGTCGCTGGTAACGTCTTGCAACTGCAGGCGGCTGTTGTCGTCCAGCAGTCCGAACTGCGCCTGGATATCGTCCTCGGCGGTCGGCAGGAAGGCCAGGGAGTTGCGCAGCAAGGCGTTATGGGATTTGAACTGGTCCACCAGCCGCGCTTTTTCCTCGACCGCCGCTCGATAGTTGTTCTGTTCCCATTGCCATTTGGTTGGATCGGCATGCTGGTGCAGGTGCTCGCGCGCCTCCAGCTCGGCCCAGAGGCTGTTCATCTCGTTGAGGGGCGCGACCAGCGGGTCGTAGTTGTGGGTCAGGGCGATCCGCGCCTTGAGCACCTCGCTGTCCCATTGCGCGTTCAATTGCTTGATATGGCGGATCAGGTCCCGGGACGGGGTGTAGTTGCTGCTCTGGTCGGTGGAAGACTTGATGTACAAAAAAACCAGGATTGAGGCCAGCACTAAAGTGACGAAGCCGAGCAGGGCCAGGCTGGCGCGGCGAGTCAGCTTCATAGCGGCTTGCCCTCCCACTCGCCGGTCAGTGTCTTGAGGAACAGCGCAATCCGGGCCTTGTCATCCGCCGACGGCGTGCGTCCCAACTGGTACTTGAACATCACGTCGATCGCCTCGTCCAGGGTCTTGGCCGAGGCGTCGTGAAAGTACGGGGCGGTGACGGCGACGTTACGCAGGCTGGGCACTTTGAACACATGGCGGTCTTCCTCATCCAGGGTGACCAGGTAGCGCCCCAGGTCCGCGTCCACCGGGTTGCCGCGGTCCTTGAAGTAGTCACCCAGCACGCCGAACTTCTGGTACATGTTGCCCCCGATGTTGACCCCTTGATGACAGGCAATACAACCGTACTCCTTGAAGCGCAGGTAGCCCTGTTTTTCGTCATAGCTGAGGATGTCGGTGTTGCCCAGCAGGTACTGGTCGAAGCGTGAATTGGGCGCGAGCAGGGTGCGTTCGTACGTGGCCAGGGCATTCTGCACGTTGGCGGCCGTGACGCCATCGGGGTACGCCTGGGTGAATGCGCGTTGATACTCAGGCGCAGCGGACAGCGTCGCGACCACGGTTGGCCAGGTGTTACCCATTTCCACGGGGCTGGTCACCACTTGTTCGATCTGTGCCTCCAGGGTGTCTGCCCGGGCGTTCCAAAACTGTTTGAAGTTCAGGCTGGCGTTGAACACCGTGGGCGTGTTGAGGGCCACGGGCTTGCCGTCGAAGCCCAGGGAGAAGGGTTTGTCATCCGCGCCGCCTTTGTCCAGGCGATGGCAACTGGCGCACGACAGGGTGTTATTGATCGAAAGACGCGTTTCATTGAACAGCCGACGCCCCAACTCGACACGGGCGGCATCCAGCACCGGCGTTCCAGGCAGCGGTTTGAGCGCCTCATCGAGTGGCGCTGCGAGTGCCGTTGAGCCGCCCAGCCATACGCCGAATACCAGGCTTATGACCCATACCGACGGGTAACGCGGTGATGTATTGCTCAACTTCAATTCCTTGTGAGCAGAGAATCATTGATCCGGCATCAGATGATGTGGGCCGGTTTGCAGCAGCCGGGCAAAATCCTCGGCCGCCACGGCTTTGCTGAACAGATAGCCCTGGCCCTCCTCGCAGTGTCGGGCCTTGAGGAACTCCAGTTGTTCGACGGTCTCCACGCCCTCGGCAATGATATTGAGGTCCAGGCTCTTGCCCAGGCTGATAATGGCACTGATCAATTGCATGTCCTGGGTGTTCTCGCCCAGGCCACGAACAAACGACTGATCGATTTTTAGCACATCGACGGGAAAGCGCCGCAGGTAACTGAGGCTGGAGTAGCCGGTGCCGAAGTCATCAATGGCCAGCCGCACCCCCATTTTTTTGATCTCGTGCAGGATGGCAATAGTGTCCTCGACGTTTTGCATCAATACACTTTCGGTAATCTCCAGCTCCAGCAGGGCGGGCGCCAACCCTGTCTGCTCGAGTATGGTCGCAAGGTTGCTGACAAAGTCGCGCTGACGGAAGTCGATAGCCGAGATGTTCACCGAGACACAAATGGGCGCCAAGCCCTGGGCTTGCCAGCGTTGCGCCTGTTCGCAAGCCTGGCGCAAGACCCACTGGCTCAAGGGCACGATCAGGCCGCTGTCTTCGGCCATCGGGATGAAGTCCGATGGGTAGACCCAGCCATGAGCCGGTTGAAACCAGCGAATCAACGCTTCGGCGCCGACAATCCGCCCACTCTTCAAGTCCAGCTTCGGCTGATAGTGCAAGACGAACTCATCGCGCTCCAGGGCCAGGCGGATAGCGGCCTCCAGGGTCTGCTGCTGGCGCGCGATGAGGTTCATGTCTTCGATAAAAAAGCTGAAGTTGTCCGGCCCCTGTTCCTTGACGTTACGCATGGCGGTTTCCGCCTTCTTGATCAGCTCCACGGCGTTGAAACTGTCATTGGGGTAAATGCTGATGCCAAGGCTGGCAGTGACACGCAGGTCATGGCCCGCCACATGGCGGGTGCGGCCCAGAGCCTTGAGGACCTTCTCGGCAATGCTTTTGGTTTGCTGGGGGTGATGAATGTCGTTGAGGATCATCACGAACTCGTCGGCGCCATAGCGGAACACCGAGTCGGATTTGCGGACCGTTGCCGCCAGGTCCTCGCCGACCTGTTGCAACACTTGATCGCCCACGGGGTGGCCCAGGGCGTTGTTGATACGCTTGAAGCGGTCCAGGCCAATAAACATCACGGCCAGTTGAGTATCGTGGCGCCGGCCCAGGGCAATGGCCTGCGTCAGTCGGTCGCCGAGCAACGTGCTGTTGGGCAGGCCGGTGAGGGCATCGTATTGCAGCAGGTGCGAGACCTTGAGCAGTTCCTGGACCCGTTCTTCGACCGTGCGCTCCAGGTTCGACACCTTGAGCAGCGCATCCTGTGCCAACTGCCATTTCCAGGTCAGGGCACTGGCCATCTGACGGATTTCCAGATGGTCGAAGGGTTTTTTCAGGATCAGCAACTGATCGCTGAACTTCAGGCGCGCTTCAATCGCTTCGAAGGAGTAGTCGGAATAGGCGGTACACAGGGCGATTTGCAGGTTGGAGTCGATGTTCCACAGCTGCTCGATGGTCTCCAGGCCATCCCACCCCGGCGGCATGCGCATGTCGATGAACGCCAGGGCGTATGGCGCGCCATCAGCCAGCGCCTGGCTCACCAACGCCAGGGCTTCCTGGCCCTGGTAGGCGGAGTCCAGGGTGTAGCGCTGGTGAACCGCGGGTGCCGTACCGAACAGGCTTTGCTCGATACTTTCCAGCGTCTGGTCAGCGATGGCCTCGGCACAGAGGATTTTGCGGAAGTCCTGATGGATAGAGGCCGTATCGTCAACGATCAGAATGCGTCGGTTTGCATGTTTAGGGCGCTGGCTCATGACCCGGACCCATCGGCATGCAACAACATGGAGGGGTGCATAAGGATTCCTTTCCGCAACGGGTGAGAGGAGTGAGTCAATTGCTGACTCTATGTACAAGCGTAGTCGGCTCCCTTGAATTAGTCGGCCAGTTGGCGTCAAATCAACGGCAGCTCACCCTTTGACGTAGAGCGCTGATTGCCTGGGCAAGCACCGCGCAGTCACCGGCAGGTGCAAGGGTTAAATCTAGTTCAAGTTTGAGTAGGTGTCGCCATGGATGAGCAACTCGCTACAACTTCTCCCTACAGGCCCACGGTTTTGCTGGTCGATGATGAAGAGTCGATCCTCAACAGCCTGCGCCGCCTGCTGCGCGGTCAGCCTTATGACGTCTTGCTGGCCGGCAGCGGTGCCCAGGCGCTGGAAATCATGGCGGCCCAACCCGTGGACCTGGTCATGACCGACGCCCGGATGCCGGCCATGGACGGGGCGACGTTGCTGGCCGAAACCCATCGCCTGTACCCGGCGACGTCGCGCATCCTGCTGACGGGCTACGCCGACCTGACGATGATCATCAAGGCCATCAACGAGGGGCAGATCCACCGCTATATCAGCAAGCCGTGGAACGATGATGAACTGCTCCTGATCCTGCGCCAGTCCCTGGAGCATCAGTTTTCCGATCGCGAAAGGCTGCGCCTGGAGCAACTGACCCGCGAACAGAACGATCAACTCAAGGCGCTCAATGCCACCCTGGAAAAGCGCGTCCTCTCGCGCACCAGCGAGCTGCAACAGACCGCCGACATGCTTGACCTGGCCTACGATGAGCTCAAACGCAGCTACGTGACCGGCACCGAAGTCTTTTCCCTGCTGGCCAACCTGCGCCTGCCCAAGGAAAAGCAGACCAACCGCCCACTGATCGAGCTGATCCGGGTGTACTGCCGAGCCCAGTCGATGGATGAGTCCAGTGTGCGCGACCTGACCATGGCTGCGGCGCTGTACAACGTCGGCAAGTTGAGCTGGACCGACAGGATGATGATCGCTCCCGCCGACCTGTTGCACAGCACCGACCGCGAGCTGTATCGCACCTACCCGACCCAAAGCGAATCGCTGCTGATGACCCTGGAGCCGATGAAGGATGCGGCGCGCATCATCCGCCATCACCAGGAACGCTGGGACGGCAGTGGTTTCCCCGACCACCTCAAGGGCGATGGGATTCCGTTTGGCTCGCGTTTGCTGAAGTTGGCGGTGGACTTTATCGAATTGCAGCGCGGCTTGATTCTGGAGCGGCAGATGAACAGCGACGAAGCGCTGCTGTACATCCGCAAATACGCCGGGCGCCTGTATGACCCGGATATGGTGGAAGACTTCGTCCAGGCCTGTGCGGCCTTCCTCAGCGACGTGACCCTGGGCGACCCGACGGTCAAGGTGCTTGGCACGCGGGAATTGGCCGAAGGCATGATCCTGGCGCGCAATCTCAATGCCGACAACGGCATGCTGCTGCTCAACGCCGGCAAGGTGCTGAACCTGCCGCTGGTGGACAAGCTGATCGCCTTTGAAGCCATGGAAGGCGCCAAGTACAGCGTGTTCATCAAGGAGCCTGACGAACCGCTCCCCGCTCAATAAAAAATCACACAACCTGTGGCAAGGGGGCGACCAGCCTTGTTGTGGCGAGCGGGCTTGCCCGCGTTGGGCTGCGAAGCAGCCCTAATCAGGCCACCGTGTTTTCTCAGTTGGAGCTCGGTGGGTGGTCTGGGGCGGCTTCGCCGCCCAGCGCGGGCAAGCCCGCTCGCCACAACAAACCCGTCATCACAAAAAAACGGCCACAAAGCTGGCAGCGCAGCGCAGGGTCGTGTGATCCTTTGCGGCCTTTACTCCAAGGCGTTTATTTCATGTCCCAGACCATCCGTATCGCCGCCGCCCTGTTGATCGGCAGCGACGGCCAGACCCTGCTGGTGCGCAAGCGCGGCACCCAGGCGTTCATGCAGCCGGGCGGCAAGATCGACGCGGGCGAACAACCGGTGCAGGCCCTGGCGCGTGAGCTGTACGAAGAGCTGGGGTTGCGTATCGACTCGGCCCAGGCACACTACCTGGGCCACTTCTCGGCGCCGGCGGCCAACGAGCCGGGGTTTACCGTGGCGGCCGAGCTCTTTGAAGTGCGTATCGACGTGGCGGTAACGCCCGCTGCCGAGATCGAAGAAGTGCGCTGGATCGACCCGGCCGGCGACGGCGGCCTGCAGCTGGCGCCCTTGACACGTGACTTGATCCTGCCGTTTTATCGCGCATCGCTGACCACTACTGCCTGAACTGTCGGGCGCAAAGGACTGAGCCGTGATCCCCCTCAATGAACTGCTGATTTTTGCCGCCGCCTCGCTGCTGCTGGTACTCACGCCCGGGCCGAACATGATCTACCTGATCTCCCGCTCGATCTGCCAGGGCCGCAGGGCCGGGGTCACGTCGTTATTGGGGGTGGTCGCAGGTTTTTTTGTGCACCTGTTCGCCGCGGCTGCTGGGTTGACCGCAGTGTTTCTCACGGTGCCGGTGGCCTATGAAGTGCTGAAATGGGCCGGCGCGCTATACCTGCTATGGCTGGCCTGGCAAGCAGTGAGACCGGGCGCCCGTTCGCCGTTCGAGGCCCAGCAACTGCCCGCCGACTCGCCGCGCAAGCTGGTGACCATGGGCTTTCTGACCAGCGCCCTGAACCCGAAAATCGCGGTGTTCTACCTGTCGGTATTCCCGCAGTTCATCACCCCGGAGCACGGTTCGGTCTTCACCCAGAGCCTGATGCTGGGCTTTACCCAGATCAGCGTCAGCTTTGTGGTCAACCTGCTGATCTCGCTGTGCGCCGCGAGCATCGCCGCCTGGTTTATCCACAACCCCACGTGGCTGGCGGTGCAGCGTTATTTCATGGGGTTTGTGCTGGCCGCCCTGGCGGTGCGCCTGATGCTGGAGCAACGGCGCAGCGCGTGAGCAATCAACGGACTGCGCTGACCCCATCCAGGGTCGAAAACGAGGTGTCCTTGGCCGTCAGCAAAAAGTCGCGCATGTACGGCGCATCCAGCATATCCGCGCGGATCCCGGCGTACAGCGTGGCAAACAGACCCCTCTCGCCCAACCGCTTGGCCTTCACATAACCCCGCGAGCTGTACTCGTGCAGCGCCCAGTGGGGCATGCCACACACGCCGCGTCCGCTGGCCACCAACTGCATCATCATCACCGTCAGCTCCGAGGTACGGACCTGGGCCGGCTCGACGTCGGCCGGCTCCAGGAAACGGGTGAAGATGTCCAGGCGGTCGCGCTCTACCGGGTAGGTGATCAGGGTTTCGCTGAGCAGATCCTCGGGCACGATGTACGGCTTATTGGCCAGGGCATGCTGGTTGGCCACGGCGAGCATCGCTTCGTAGGTGAACAACGGCACATAGGTGATGCCCGCCAGCTCCAGCGGGTCGGAGGTCACTACCAGGTCCAGGTCGCCACGGGCCAGGGCTGGCAGCGGGGCGAAGGCAAAGCCGGAAGCCAGGTCCAGCTCGACTTCCGGCCAGGCATCGCGGAACTGGTCGATGGTCGGCATCAGCCACTGGAAGCAGCTGTGGCACTCGATCGCCATATGCAGGCGCCCGGCGGTGCCGCCGGCCAGGCGTGCGATATCCCGTTCGGCACCGCGCAGCAGCGGCAGGGTGGCGTCCGCCAGTTGCAGCAGGCGCAGGCCGGCGCTGGTGAAGCGTACCGGTTTGGTCTTGCGCACAAACAGCGGCATGCCCATGCGCTCTTCCAGCTCTTTGAACTGGTGGGACAGTGCCGACTGGGTCAGGTGCAGGCGCTCGGCGGCTTCCACCAGGCTGTCGGCTTCGCGCAAGGCGTGCAGGGTCTTGAGATGACGGATTTCGAGCACGGGCTCTCCATGAAGATAATTTGTGACAAGTTCGGATAGCGTGAGTTTGTCTCATGTTGCCAATTCTGTCGACCATGACCGCTGGGCACTCTTCATCAAACTGTCACGTAACTGTGGCAGCGCGCTTGAACAAACTTCATCAGACTCGCGCTCTACTGGGGTTCTGCGTTTCGGTGTTTTTCATGCGCGTGTTGCTTTTACTGGCCGCCTTATTGTTCGGCCTGCCGTCTTTTGCGGCTTCTCGATGTGATGTCAATGTCCCGACTGAGCGGGTCGACCTGGACCAGGTGAGCCTGGCGTACCAGAGCATCGGCCGTGCTTCCGACCCAGCGTTGCTGCTGGTGATGGGCCTGGGCGGGCAGTTGATCCACTGGCCGGACGAAGTGGTGGTCGCCTTGTGCCAACAAGGTTTTCGGGTGATCCGCTACGACAACCGTGACGTTGGCCTGTCCACCTGGCGCCAGGCCCCGGCCAGCGCCAACCTGACCTTTGAAGTGCTGCGCTACAAACTCGGCCTGCCGGTGGCTGCGCCCTACACCCTGACCGATATGGCCGACGACGCCCTGGGGTTGATGGATGCGTTGCAGGTGCGCCAGTTCCATGTACTGGGCGCGAGCATGGGCGGGATGATCGCCCAGCATCTGGCGGCGATGGCGCCGCAGCGCGTAGAAAGCCTGACCCTGATCATGACCAGCTCCGGCGCCGAAGGCCTGCCCGCGCCGAATGCCGCGCTGGTGCAGCTGCTGTCGCGGCGCAGTGCGCCCAACCGTGAAGTGGCCCTGGAGCAGCAGGCCGACTTGCTGGCCGCCCTGGGCAGCCCCCAGGTCGAGGATGATCGCCAGGCGTTGCTGCAGCAGGCGGCGCAGTCTTACGACCGGGCATTCAATCCCGAGGGTGTGAAGCGCCAGATCATGGCCATTCTTGCCGAACCGAGCCGGGTGCCATTGCTCAACCAACTGCGCGTGCCGACCCTGGTGGTGCATGGCACGGCCGACCCGTTGTTGCCGGTGATGCATGGTGTGCACCTGGCGGCGCATATCCAGGGCAGCCAGTTGCGGCTGATCCCGGGTCTGGCCCATCGTTTTCAGGAAGCGTTCAAGGCGCCGTTGCTGGCGGCGGTGTTGCCGTACCTGCAAGCCCACCGCGAAGAGGCGGCGCATTGGGCGCAGGTTGAGCCCCTGGCCCCCGCCAAGGTTTTATGACGGCCGCGTAGAGGTGTATGGTGCGAACTTTGTGGCGTGTAATGCCTGCGAGGTTGCCTGAATGAGTACTTCCCTGAAAATCGACTTTGTCAGCGACGTGTCCTGCCCCTGGTGCGTCATCGGCCTGCGCGGCCTGACCGAAGCCCTGGACCAACTGGGCGCCGAAGTGCAGGCCGAGATCCACTTCCAGCCCTTCGAGCTGAACCCGAACATGCCCGCCGAAGGGCAGAACATCACCGAGCACATCACCGAGAAATACGGCTCCACCGCCGAAGAGTCCCAGGCCAACCGCGCGCGCATCCGCGACATGGGCGCCGCCCTGGGCTTTGCGTTTCGTACCGATGGCCAAAGCCGTATCTACAACACCTTCGACGCCCATCGCCTGCTGCATTGGGCCGGGCTCGAGGGCTTGCAGTACAACCTCAAGGAAGCGCTGTTCAAGGCTTACTTCAGCGATGGCCAGGACCCGTCCGACCACGCCACGTTGGCAATCATTGCCGAGAGCGTTGGCCTGGACCTCAAGCGCGCAGCCGAGGTTCTGGCCTCGGACGAGTATGCCGCAGAAGTCCGCGAGCAGGAGCAGCTGTGGGTATCACGCGGGGTGAGTTCGGTGCCGACCATCGTGTTCAACGACCAGTACGCGGTCAGTGGTGGGCAGCCGGTTGAAGCGTTTGTCGGTGCAATCCGCCAGATCATCAACGAAGCCAAAAGCTAACAAACACCACCGACCAAATGTGGGAGCGGGCTTGCTCGCGAAAGCGGTAGATCAGCTAAGTATCTCTTGACTGACCCACCGCCTTGGCGAGCAAGCCACATGGGTTCCTGGCCCATCCCTTGCATTACCCCCCTAAAGCCCCGCCGGTAAGCGGCTGGGCACTGCCAGGGGGTGAAATATTACCTTGAATATTCTTGATCTCGACCACAGCCTCACAGCCCAGGCACCCATCGCCCGGCGTCTGGCCAGTGGTCAAGCGACGCGCCTGGACCTGCTCGACCTGGGCCCGAAACTGCGCCTGTGGTCCACCGAAAAAACCTGGAAACGCTTTGTCCAGCGCCTGGCCCAACGGCCCCGGCCAAGCACGGCACGCCCGGAAATCTTCTTTGTCGGCTCCGGCGACTATCACCACCTGACCCCGGCTTTTCTCGCCGAAGTGCAGGAACCTATCAGCCTGATCCACTTCGACAACCACCCCGACTGGGTACGCCTGGCCCCGCGCCGACACTGCGGCTCATGGGTCAATCAGGCCCTGAAGATACCGGCGATCCAGCGCATCGTCACCCTCGGCCCGTGCAGCGATGACCTGCATAACCCGCAACTGCGCGGCGGTAACCTCGGCGCCCTGAAGCGCGGGCATTTGCAGTTGTTTCCCTGGCAGCACGCGCCGTCGAAAGTCTGGGGGCGGGTAGGGGATGGCGCCGGCCATGCACAACAGGAAAACCACTTGCACTGGCGCAACCTCGCTGAGCTCGACTGGCCTGCATTCCTTGAGCAAATGATCGCCAGTCTGCCCACCGAGGCGGTATGGATCACCCTCGACAAGGACGTGCTGGCCAGCGAAGACGCGGCCACCAACTGGGACCAGGGCGGCATGCGCCTGACGCACTTGCTGCAAGCCCTGCGTGCGTTGGCGGCGAGCAAGCGGATCCTTGGCATCGACGTGTGCGGCGAGTTTGCCCAGCCTGCGTTCAGCAACGCCTTCAAGCGCTGGGAAGCCAAGTCCGACCAGCCGCCGGCCGCACGCTGGAGCGCTGATGACCTGCTGCGTAACGCCACCACCAATGAAGCGTTGATCAACCTGTTCGAGGAGCTGTTCCCGTGACCCTGACCGTCGTGTTGCTGGTGGCCTTTTCCATCGTTCTCGATGTGATCGGCCAGTTGTGTTTCAAATTGGGCCTGGACCGCTTGCCCGAACTCGAAGGCGGCTTTCGCCTGAATGCCTTCTGGGGCCAGGTATTTAATGCGCCGTTGCTGTGGGCGGGCATCGGCGCCTATGTCATCGAATTTTTTGTCTGGCTTGAAGCCTTGTCCCGCGCGCCGTTGAGCCTGTTGTTCCCGGCCGCCGCACTGGCTTACTGCGGGGTGGTGTTGGCGGGCAAGGTGATACTGGGCGAAACCGTCAGCCGCCGGCGCTGGCTGGGCACGATGGTGATTACCGCCGGCGTGATGTTGGTGGCTGTAGCAGGAGCACAATCATGAGTTCGCAAGAGATGGCTATCCGTCCGGTTGGCTGGCTGCATGGGCGCTTGGGCACCGTAGTGTTATGGGCGTTGTTGATCCTCACCGAAAGCGCCGGCCAGTTGTTTACCAAGGTGGCTGGCGATCAAATTGGCCAGATGGATTTCAATTGGCAATGGTTGGCGGCGGTGGCAGTCAACCCGGGGATCCTCGCGGCGATCGCCTGCTATATCGGCGCGTTCTTTGTGTGGATGCTGATCCTGCGACGCAGCAGCCTATCCCTGGCCTTCCCCCTGAGTTCGCTGGTGTTTGTGGTGGTGCTGCTCGGCTCGTGGTTGGGGCTGGGCGAGCACATCAGCTTCCTGCACTGGGTGGGCGTGGTGGTGATTATTGGCGGGATTGCACTGCTGGCCGAGGGCGAAGAAAACTGAGCCCAGACTGGAATCACGGACAAATGTGGGAGCGGGCTTGCCTGCGATGCAGGCGCCGTGGTGTATCAGTTACACCGCGGTGATGCTATCGCGGGCAAGCCCGCTTCCACACAATCAATCGAAGGTGTAGCTGATCGCCGTCTGCACCTGCCCCTGGTTCACCTCGCCGGCCTGGCGCACGATGCTGCTGTCCGCCGCTGATCCCAGCAGATGCACCCAACTGGCACTGGCCAGCAACGACCATTTGGGCGCCAGGGGAATCTGCACGCTCTGGGTCAGTGTCAGGTTCTGGAACCCGCCGCTGGCGTTGTACGGGCGAATCCCGGAGCTTGCCGCTTCCTGCTCATCCACCCCGAAAAACGTCTGGGTCTGGCGACCATCGGCAAAATGCGCGACTAGCCCCGTGCTGCCAATCACTGCGCCGCCCAACGGGTAACCCAGCTCCCCGCCGAGCTTGCCGAGCACGCCGCTTTGCGCGCGGGCACCGCCCACGGCCCGCCCCAGTTGCGCGTAGACCCGCCAGAAGTCCGCTGGCGCGTACTGGATAAACCCGCCGACCTCGGCCATGTCCGACACATCCCGCAGGCCCTTCAGCGGCCCGTTGGCCGTGCGTCCCGCCAGGTAATTGAGGTACGGCCCGGCACTCAAGCCATTGCTGTTGAGCGCACTCCAGGTCAGGCCGTCATCGGTATCGAGGCTGACATCTCCCCAATCCAGGTCGAAGTAGGGCACCGGCACGGTCTGATAGCGGCTGGCGGCGGGCTCCCGTGGCTGATAGCTCAGGCCCAGGCCCACCTCGCCGCTGATGTCGGCCGCTGCTGCCGAACCCATCCACAGCCCCAGGACGCCGGCGAATACCCGCGAAGTCACCCTGAACATATTGCTTGCTCCTCTTGCAAAATATGCGCGCATGAACGCGCAGGCGCAGGGCCCCACGCAAGCACTCATGTTGTTTGTAGCGACCTACAAAAATTGTAGCTTGGGCACTGGGTATTTCACCGTGACATGCGGCAGAAGCCCGGCCCCATTGGGTTTTGTGCACTTGGCACAGTCCCTGCTCTAACCCTGGTACAAGCGCATCCGCGCTGTCATCTCCAAGGTAAACGCAGATGAATGACTGGCATATCGTGTGTGACTTCGATGGGACCATCACACCCACCGATGTCATCGACAATGTTCTCCAACGCTTCGCCGGCCCCGAGTGGGAAACCATCGAGCAACAATGGCTGGATGGCCATATCGGTTCCCGCGAATGCCTGAGCCGCCAACTGGCATTGATCAAGGCGACACCGGCCGAACTGCTGGCGTATTTCGACACCGTCGAGATCGACCCGGACTTCCCGGACTTCGTCGACCATGTCCTTGGCCTGGGCGCGTCCCTTGAAGTGGTCAGCGACGGCATCGAGCAAGGCATCGCGCGGATCCTTTCGCGCAACTACGTGACCCTGCTGCCGATCATCGCCAACCGCCTGCGCCAGATTGACCAGAACAGCTGGCGCATCGACTTCCCCCATGCCAGCGACGCTTGCCGCGCGGCCTCGGGCAACTGCAAATGCAAGTCCACCCCGCGTAACAAACGGGTGTTGGTGATCGGCGACGGCAAGTCCGATATGTGCGTCTCGACCACCGCCGATTTTGTTTTCGCCAAGGGCAGCCTGGCCCAGTACTGCCAGGCCCACGCCATCCCCCATCTGCGCTTCGACACCTTTGCCGAACTGCCGGCCTTGCTGGCCAGGCTGCCCCAGGGCATCGCCGCCAACGCCACCCATTTCACTTCCGAAAATCAGGAACTCTTTCATCATGTCTGATATCCGTATCGCTACCGCCGAAGACCAGGTTCTGCTGGATAAAGAAGCCAAATACTGCTCCTACGGCGACACCGTCCACTACATCGACCCGCCGCGTATCTTCAGCCGTTGCGAAGGCTCCTACGTGTGGGACACCGAAGACCAGGCCTACCTCGATCTGCAAATGTGGTACTCGGCGGTCAACTTCGGTTATGCCAACCCGCGCCTGAACAATGCGCTGAAACAGCAGATCGACACCCTGCCGCAAATCGCCAGCCAGTACCTGCACAAGGGCAAGATCGAGCTGTCGGAAATGATCGCGGTGGATGCCAAGAAAAAATTCGGCCTCGATGGTCGGGTGCATTTCAACGTCGGCGGTTCGCAGTCCATCGAGGACTCGCTGAAGGTGGTGCGTAACGCCACCAACGGCAAGAGCCTGATGTTCGCCTTCGAGGGCGGTTACCACGGGCGCACCCTCGGTGCGTCGTCCATCACCTCCAGCTACCGCTACCGTCGCCGCTACGGCCACTTTGGCGAGCGCGCCAACTTCATCCCGTTCCCGTACCACTTCCGTGGTCCCAAGGGCATGACCAAGGAAGAGTACGGCAGCCACTGCGTGCAGCAGTTCGCCCGTCTGTTCGAGACTGAATACAACGGTGTGTGGGACCCGAAAGTCGGCCAGAGCGAGTACGCAGCGTTCTACGTCGAGCCGATCCAGGGCACTGGCGGCTACGTGATCCCGCCGATGAACTTCTACAGCGAACTCAAGCAGGTGCTCGACCAGCACGGCATCCTGATGGTGGTCGATGAGATCCAGATGGGCTTCTGGCGCACCGGTAAGTTGTGGTCGATCGAGCACTTCGATGTGCAGCCGGACGTGATCGTGTTCGGTAAGGCCCTGACCAACGGCCTCAACCCCCTGGGCGGCATCTGGGCCAAGGAAGAGTTGATCAACCCGAAAATCTTCCCGCCGGGTTCCACCCACTCCACCTTCGCCTCCAACCCGCTGGGTACGGCGGTGGGCCTGGAAATGTTCAAGATGACCAGCGAGGTCGACTACGGCGCGATGGTCATGGCCAAGGGCAAATACTTCCTTGAAGGCCTGCAAGAGTTGCAAAAGCGCTTCCCGATCATCGGCGACGTCGATGGCCTGGGCCTGGCCCTGCGCTGTGAAATCTGCGGCCCCGATGGCTTCACCCCGGACAAGGCGACCCTGGACTACATGGTTGACGAGGGCATGAAAGGCGACATGCTGGTAGACGGCCAGAAACTCGGGCTGATCCTCGATGTGGGCGGCTACTACAAGAACGTGATCACCCTGGCGCCGTCCCTGGAAATCAGCTACCCGGAAATCGACCTGGGCTTGAAGCTGCTGGAGCAACTGCTGACCCGAGCGATGAAGCGGTGAACCAGGCCGATATCGATCTCGGCGAAGGCAACGCCGGCTTCGTTCTCGGCAACGGTCCGGTCGGGGTCTTGTTGATCCACGGCCTGACCGGCACCCCGACCGAGCTGCGTCGGGTCGCCCAGGGCCTGGCCAAGGAGGGCAACTGCACCGTGTATGTGCCGACCCTGGCCGGGCACTGCGGGGGCAACGAAGACCTGCAGGCCACCGGTTGGCGCGACTGGTACGAGGGTGTGCGCAAGACCTTTGTCGGCGTGCAGCAGCGCCATGCGCAGGTGTTCGTCGGTGGCTTGTCCATGGGCGCGGTAATGTCGATGTACCTGGCCTCGGAGTTTCCGGGCCAGGTCGCCGGGTTGCTGATGTACTCCACGACCCTCAAGTACGACGGCTGGAGCATCAACAAATTTGCCTTCATCACGCCGTTGCTGATCCGTATTCCGTTCGGCGTGCGCCTGTTCCGATTTACCGAGAAGCCGCCCTACGGCATCAAGAACGAACGCCTGCGGGCCATCGTCGAGCGGCAGATGAAAGAGGGTGAGAGCAGCGAGGCCGGGTTGTTGACCATGGAAGGCGTCACCGTGCGCGAGCTGCACTGGATGAATGCGGTGGTGAAGAAACGCATGCCGTCGATCAAGACCCCGGCGCTGGTGCTGCACTCCATCGAGGACGACATCACCAGCCGCTGGAACGCCGACTACGTGGAGCGCCACCTGGGGGGGCCGGTGACCAAGATCCTGTTGGACAACTGCTATCACATGATCACCGTCGACCTGCAATACCGCCGGGTGATCGAGTTGAGTGCCGACTTTATCGAGCAACACACCGGTTCAAAAATGGGCGATGTCTCGTTCTGCGAGCCCGCGCTGGCGGCGGCACAGTAAACATTGATGTTGCCTGAGCCACCGCTATCGCAGCCTCACGGGGCGAGACAGCGCCCACAGGAGCACTTACAGGGATATTCCGATGTGATCACCGCACACACCTTCCCGAGCATCCACGCCATCGAACGCAGTGCCTGGAATGACTGTTTTCCCCAGGCGTTGGAGGATTGGGATTACTACGTCGCCGTAGAAAACGCTGCCATCGACGACTTCCAGTGGCGCTACCTGGCCCTCTATGAGGACGGGCAACTGCTGGCCGTCGCCCCGGCGTTCATCACCCATTATCGCCTCGATACCACCGTGTCGGGCATCGCCAAACGCTTTACCCAACGCCTGGAACGCTGGTGGCCGGGAGCGTTGCGCCTGGGCTTGTACGCCATCGGCTCGCCGGTGGCCGAGCAATGCCATGCCGGTGTCGCCAGCCATGTGCCCGCTGCGCGCCGCAGTGCGCTGTTGGAGCAATTACTGGTCGCGGCGCGTCGGGATGCCGATGCATTCGGCATCGGCCTGCTGGCGGTCAAGGACGCGCCGAGCCTGGATCAGGACTGGGCCGACAGCTGCAAGACCGCCGGCCTGCACAGCATGCCGAGTTTGCCTACCGGGTTGCTGCCGCTGCCCTACGGCTCAGTGGATGCCTATCTGGGCTCCCTGGGCAAATCCACGCGCAAGGATTTGCGGCGCAAGCTGCGTGCGCCGGGGCCACAGGTGGAGTGGCGGGACAATGTCGATGATGTGTTGCCGGATATCATGCGCCTCTACGAAGCCACGCTGGCTCGCGCCGACCTGCAATTCGAGCGCCTGCCTGCCGGTTATTTCAGCCAGGTGCTCGCCCAGCTTGAACAACGGGCGCGCTGTGTACTTTACTGGGTGGATGGGCAACTGGTGGCGTTCAACCTGGTGCTGCTGGACCAGCACCGGCTGATCGACAAGTTCTTTGCCCACGACCTGGCCCAGAGCCGCGAACATAACCTGTACTTTCGCAGTTGGCTGACCAACGTCGACTACTGCATCGAGCACAATATTGCGTTGTACGAGTGCGGGCAGGCCGGGTATGCCAGTAAGCTACGCCTGGGCTGTGAGTTCGCCGGCAATACGCTGTTCTTCCAGCACCGCAACCGGCTGCTCGATACCCTGCTCAAGCTGGTAAAAGTGTTTATTCGCCCGGACCGATCCGACCCTGCCATGGCTGCTGCAATAAGCGAAACCCGATGATCGCCAAAACCCGTCAGAAAGCCCGCCCATTTGCCATTTCCCGCTGGAGCCTGCAGCGCAAGCTGGTGTTGGCGTTCTGGCTGGTGACGGTGATCCCGACCATGATCGCCGCCGAGCTGGCGGCCACCACCCTGTCGCAGATTTTCGACAGCAACGTGCGCATCTGGCTGCAAGAGTCGACCCGCATCGTCAAGGATGAAGTCAGCGACATCCTGCACGACAACGCCCGTGTGGCGCAGATCTTCCTGCGGTATGTGCGTCCGCCTTCCAGCCATGAAGCGATGCGTCATGACCGTTTGATCGCGGACATTGCCCGCGCCACTGATATTGATGTGGTCACGCTGATTCGCAGCAGTGACAGCAAGGTGATGTTCAGCACCGTGGGCGATGATGTGGTGAAACAAATCAGCCTCGCTCCCAATGCCGTGTTGCAAACCGTGCAGGTCGGCGGCGTGGCCACCGGGGCCGTGATTTCCTCGTTCGAGACCAGCCAGGATGGCGTCGACTACGAACTGTTGGTCGGTACCTACCTGGACAGCAGCTTCCTGACCAGCGTCGCCGAGGTGCACTCCCTGGACTTGCGTCTGTACCTGGCCAATACCGAAGGCTTTTCGGAGATCTTCTCCACCCAGCGTTTTGAAGACCACCCGACCCGCGTGCCGAAATCCGTGGAAACCCTCCTGCGCAGCACCAAGCAGCCCAGTGAACAGTTCACCAGCAACTACAGTGGCCTGTACTGGCCGATCTTCAATGACACCGGCGAGTTACAGGGCGTGATCTTCAGCGGCCTGCTGCGCCACACCAGCCTGGTGGGGCTGGTGAACCAGAGCAATCTGTTTGTGCTGATCTTCCTGCTCAGTTCCGCTTTGTCCCTGGGGGCCGGTGTGCTGGTCTCCCGGCACCTGACCCGGCCACTGCGCGAATTGTCCCAGGGGGTGAGCGCGGTGATTAGCGGCAACTACCAGCACCGCGTGGCCGTCACCGGCGGTGACGAACTGGCGCAATTGAGCAGTACCTTCAACCATATGACCGAGCGCCTGGGCGAGTTGCATCACCTCGAAGCCCAACTGCGCCGCCGCGACCGCCTGCATGCCCTGGGCGAAGTGGCGATGGGCCTGGCCCATGAAATCCGCAACCCGCTGGGCATCATCAAGACCGCGACCCAACTGCTGCACCGTCGCACGGACCTGCCGGAGACCGACAAGCGCCACCTGGAATACGTGATCAGCGAAGTCAGCCGGATCAATGACCTGATCACCGATTTCCTCGACTTCGCCAAGCCCAGCGAACCGCTGCGCAGCCAGCAACCGGCGCGGCCGCTGGTGGAAGAAATCCTCGGTTTCTGCGCGCCGGAGCTGGCCAGCCACGCCATCGACGCCCATCTCGACGACCAGGCGCCGGGTGCGACCCTGTATGTGGACGCCAAGCAATTCAAGCAGGCGTGCCTGAACCTGATCCTCAACGCCATCGACGCCATGCCCCAGGGCGGGCGCCTGACCTTGAGCATCAGCCGTGTCGATCACTACACGGTGATCAGCATCAGCGATAGCGGCCAGGGCATCCCCCCTGAAATGATCGAGCGGATCTTTACCCCCTTTGTTACCACCAAGGCCTCGGGCACCGGCCTGGGCCTGGCGAAAGTCTATTCAATCATGGAGAGTCACGACGCCAGCATCGAATGCACCAGCGAGAAAGATGCCGGCGCCACCTTCAGCCTGTACATTCCGGCCAACGGTGAAGATGACGGCGACGACGAGGACAGTCATGACACATAACATATTGGTGGTCGACGACGAGCCCAAGCTCTGCGATTTGCTGTCGTCGGCCCTGAGCCAGAACCATATCCAGGTGTTTATCGCCGGCAATGGCCTGCATGCGCTCAAGGTGCTGGAGCAGGAGGACATCGACCTGGTGATCAGCGACTGGCGCATGCCCGGCATGGACGGCCCGCAACTGCTGGCTGAGATCAAGGTGCGCTACCCGCAATTGCCGGTGATCGTGATGACGGCCTACAGCACCGTGAAAAATGCCGTGCAGTCCATGCGTAACGGCGCCTACGACTACATTGCCAAGCCCTTCGATATCGACGAGCTGGACATCACCGTGGCCAAGGCCTTGCAGTTTCGCGACATCATGCGCGACAACGCACGGCTGCGTGCCGAACTCGATGAACATGCCCAGTTCGATAGCCTGGTCGGGGAAAGCCCGGCGTTTCGCCGAGTGTTGCAGGCGGTGGATTCGGTGCGTGAAAGCAACGCCACCATCCTGTTGACCGGCGAAAGCGGCACCGGCAAAGAAATGGTCGCCCGCGCCATTCACAAGCATGGCAACCGTGCAGACAAGCCTTTTGTGGCGGTCAACTGCGCCGCGATCCCCGAAGGCTTGCTGGAAAGCGAAATGTTCGGCCATCGCAAGGGCGCGTTTACCGGCGCCGTGGCCGACCGGGTAGGGCGCTTTATGCAGGCCGACAAGGGCACGCTGTTTCTCGACGAAGTGGGGGATATGCCCCTGGCGTTGCAGGCCAAGATCCTGCGCGCCTTGCAGGAACGGGTGATCGAGCCGGTCGGCGACCCGCGTGAGCGCAAGGTGGACGTGCGGGTGATCGCCGCCACCAACAAGAACCTGCTGGAAGCGGTGGCGAACAAGGAGTTTCGCGAAGACCTCTACTACCGCCTGAATGTGTTCCCGATCCCACTGCCAGCATTGCGCGAGCGCGTCGAAGACATCGCCCCGCTGGCCCGCCACTTTGCCCGCAGCCTGAGTGCCAACGCCGGTAAACGCATCACCGGCTTCAGCCCCGACGCCTTACAGGCCATGGCCGCCTACAACTGGCCGGGGAACATCCGCGAGCTGCAAAACTGCGTGGAGCGCGCGACCATCGTCGCCTCCAGCCCGGTGATTGAAGATATCGACCTGCCGGCCTACCTGTTCGCGTCCCAGCCGACCGAGCGGGATGTGACGACAATCCTCAGCGAAGGCCCAGGCGTGCCCCAGGACCTGGACGCGGCGCTGGCCGAGGTGGAAAAGGCCTACATCCTCGCGGCCTTGCAGGAGAGCAATGGCGTACAGGCGGCTGCGGCGTCGCGGATTGGCATCTCCGAACGCAGCTTTTGGTACCGCTTGAAAAAGCTGGGGATCCAGATCGACAAAATCGTACGCTGAGCCCTGGGAGCCACACATAAGCAAATGTGGGAGCTGTCGAGCTTTAGTGAGGCTGCGATGCGGGCAGCTGGGTTTTGCAGGTGTACCGAGTCGATCCCATCGCAGCCTCGCCGGGGCTCGACAGCTCCCACAAGGGATTGGGGAGCCACACTAAGCAAATGTGGGAGCTGTCGAGCTTTAGCGAGGCTGCGATGCAGGCAGCTGGGTTTTGCAGGTGTACCGAGTCGATCCCATCGCAGCCTCGCCGGGGCTCGACAGCTCCCACAAGGGATTGGGGAGGCACACTAAGCAAATGTGGGAGCTGTCGAGCTTTAGCGAGGCTGCGATGCAGGCAGCTGGGTTTTACAGGTGTACCGAGTCGATCCCATCGCAGCCTCGCCGGGGCTCGACAGCTCCCACAAGGGATTGGGGAGGCACACTAAGCAAATGTGGGAGCTGTCGAGCTTTAGCGAGGCTGCGATGCAGGCAGCTG